>CALBPH010000018.1 GCA_937899365.1 uncultured Leptolyngbya sp. | reverse complement strand
CAAAGATTGCTTATGCTGCATGAACTATCACTTCTATTTTGAAGCCGAACTAATATACTTAAATCAACCGCGTTTGACTAGAGGAAGGATATTTAATCCGGTACCAACGCCAGGTTCTAGAAAAGAGGTTCTGGGTGTCGCATTGACAAGCTTAAGAATAAAGTCGGCAACGTCCTCGGCCACTGATTCTGTCATCCAGCGGGATTGATCGTAAATTTGGGCGATGGCGTTGTAATAGTTGGTCTTACTCATTTCGTCCCTCGCTCTGCCGTGCCGATGTACATAACTCGGGTATCGTCATCAAACTGTACTCGAAACCCACCGGTTCTCCAGAAGTGAATCAGGTTAAGCATCTGATCCTGAGGCGTTCGGCCAAATAAATCAAATCCGTGGGTTGTCACCTTTAAAAAACCGACCTGCATCAATAGCTGATGCAGCTCCTCTGGGGTAACAAATTTGTACCAATCGTGGATACCTCGGGGAATTTGCCGCAGCAAATCCTCTAGCAGCCAGATCATTAGCCAGCGAGACTGCCAAGTGCGGTTAATGGTATCAAAGCAAAAGACACCCCCTGGCTGCAGCACTCGGCTGATTTCTGTCACCGTAGCGGCCGGGCTGTGGACATGTTCCAGCACATCCACACAGATGACGATGTCGAAGCGATCGCACTGAAACGGTAGACTTTCTCCTACACCCACATGGTAATCAATGGCCAATCCCATGGCTGCTGCATGGCGTTTTGCCACCTCAATGCAAGCAGCTGATGGATCAATGCCGGTAACGATTGCCCCGCGCTGGGCCAAAAATTCACAGGTATAGCCGCCACCGCAGCCCACATCCAAGACGTTAAGACCATGCCACTGGGAAATGACGCGGTCAAAATACTGAAATCGTAGAGGATTCAGCTTACTCAGGGGGAAAATTGTTGCTGTCTCGTTCCACCACTGGGCGGCCTGTTGGTCGTAAAATGCAAGGTTGTTGCGCTCCATATGTATTTGTGACAGTAGCTCAGGTCTCTATTATTATCCCGGTTTTGAACGAGGCTAGCTGCCTGAACCGCACCCTATGTCATTTAGACATTCTTGAACCACCCGCTCATGAAATCATTGTTGTAGATGGTGGCAGCACTGATGCCACTGTGACTATTGCTAAGGACAAAGGAGCAACGGTTGTCACTACCCACCAACCAGGCCGAGCCAGGCAAATGAATCTGGGAGCAAAACTGGCGACTGGCAACATTCTGTGCTTTCTCCATGGGGATACGCGGGTACCGGACGATCTGGTCATGCTCATGGATAAGACCTTAGCAAATCCAGATATTGCCTGCGGAGGCTTTATTTCTGTCATGGCGGGACCATACACCACCCGCTGGGGCATCTCTTTACACAACACCCTAAAAACCCACTATGCGGCGCTGTTGTTTCGACCCCGTTGCTACTTTCGAGACCGGTTACGAATTTTGTTTGGAGACCAGGTGATGTTTTGTCGGCAAGTGGACTTTTGGAGCTGTGGCGGTTTTGACGATACCTTAGCCATCATGGAAGATGCGGATCTATGCTTAAAACTCTCTAAGCTGGGCCGCATTTACCAGATAAATCGACTGGTACAGTCTTCCGATCGCCGGGTGGCTAAATGGGGACCCCTAAAAGCCAATTTTCTCTATCTAGTCATCGGTTTTCTATGGGGCATAGGTGTTTCTAGCCGCTGGCTAAAACGATTTTACGAAGACGTGCGCTGATTTAGCTGCCAGCTATAGGGCAAGTAAACTACCTTGACAGCTGCGGGTAACTGGGTGGCGGTGTAATAGCGATTGATATAGGCTGGCACTGAGTCTGCCACCGTGAGGAAATCAGTTTTGTACCATTTAAAGATTTTGCTGCAAAACAAGGTACGACTGCCAGCATCGTAGCGGACTTTATCTGGGTTGTTGATAAAGCGATCGCAATCTTCCTCTAGCTGATCGCTCAACTGGTCTGGCACATAGGCTGCCGCTCTCAACAACGGACAGCCAACGGACGCACACACTAAGGCAAAGTGAATACGCGGATCGAGAAACTGCTGGCGCAGGATATCATGCTCAATCGCATTTAGGCTTAGGGACTGAGCATTTAGGGTATAAACCGGTTTGGTAAAGAACCGTAGAAAAGCTAGCCAGTTGGGGATTCCTAGAAACTTAGGTCGAATAGAAGCGATGGGATACTGATGGAGCACCTGTCGGATGGTCAGGGCATTGTAAAGGTTTAGAAGCGTTGCGATCGCAGACGTTCTTTCTAATCCTTGCAGGTCCAAGCTGTCCATGCTTGTTAGCCACTGTTCCAGCTCCGACAATGAAGCTTGCTGCCAGCGGTCATAGGCGACCCGGCCTTGGTCATCGACATAGGTTCGCAACAGACTATCCCAGGGAGCAAAATTGAGTTGGGTCATGGGCGCTAGTGTCTTTGTCAGGCTTTACGGTACTTCTAACGTACTCGCTTCAGTACCATCCTCACAGCTCGACCTTCTTCACCCCAGGGAACAATATTCATTTTTTAGTGTCGACGGTGTTCTGACTTACCTTACTTACCCTCTATATTGTTTCCGGCGTTGCATAAATGCGGGATGAATTTCATGATTGAGTCAGTGTAGCTCCTGTCCCCCTATGAACTGTCCCGATTGTTAGTCTGAGCATATCCGTAAGAATGGTCACAGACGAGGAACGTCCTTTGACACTGCTGTCAGGAACTTTTTTATTAGCCTTTGAGACGCCTGTGATGTCCGTCACTGCTTTTACTCAGCCAATCTCAGAACGCCTTAAGCAACCTTCAGTTATCGGTCAGATAGCGTTCAGCTAGCCCCGGCATTCTTGTAATCAATGAAGTCAATCACCGATTCCTAAAGGAGCTTTAACTATGAAACGCACACTTCTTTCTACTTTAACCCTTCTCGTTGCATCCGCCGCTATCGCACCCGTTGCCTCCGCCGTTGAGCCCGCTAACTTCAATATCCAAGAAGCCCGCCAAGAGACATTTGACCGTCGCACTAAGAATTCCGTTCATAAGCTACGCCTGGAGCACCTCAACAACCAGACTAAGGCCATCGAAGATATCCAAGCGGCTCGTCTGGATGCTCTCGATGCTCGCACTAAAGCTGTTGAAAACATTCAAGCAGCTCGGCTAGATGCGCTAGATGCTCGGACCAAAGCGGTTGAGAATATCCAGACTGAGCGCTTAAACGCTTTTTATCTGTATTGGCCAAGTTCGTAACTTTGGCTATCGTACAGTTGAGATCGCAACCCAATCCTGCACCAATACCCTAAAAACTCAAACACAGCTGCAACTTGCGCGTCTTCTGCCGCACCTCGGGCAACGGATCCGGTTCAGCCTCCACTGCCGAACAATACCTCGCATAAGCACACTGCCCACACTGCTCTCCACATTTGGGCT
>CALBPH010000017.1 GCA_937899365.1 uncultured Leptolyngbya sp. | reverse complement strand
TTAGAATCAAATATCTAAGCCGTTAAAATCACTGCAATATCTGATTTTTTATTGACTCACCAAGATACTGACACATATGGCGTTGGTCAGATTGGTTAGGACAATTTATAGGCCATGAACGCGTTAAGCTACAACGCCAACGTGACGTGCAAACATCCTAATGTGATAAGAAATGACACGCATCTCAGTCCGGCAGCCAGACTCCTCGTTCTTTAGCTATACAAAGGATGCCGTTGCTGATCCTCGGGATGATTTCATCTAAAAGATGCTGGCATATCCCAACCGAGCGGTTCATTCTCTAAATCAGCAACAGCAAACGGATTATCTGCTGAAGGTAGAGGATTATTAATGAGTTTAAACAAAGCATTATTGTGGGCATTGCCCTTGAGCCTGTTAAGCAATCTGGGGGCAACCGCATGGGCGAGGAAGGCTGACCTCAGCGTGTTGCCAAGCAATGACTCACTGGGAAACTGTCCTGAAAATGTGGTGGCCTATGAAACGCCCCAGCCCTACACCCAAGGTGGATATGCCACCGACGGGATGATCCAACTGAGGGAGATTGCCACTGACATCAGTGTTTCCCAAGTGGATGATTTTAGCGTTACCTGGGTTGGCACCCTAAAGCCAGACTATGCCAATTGTGAAGCTACCGCCGGGATCGTTAGCCTGGATGGCGAAAGTTTTCAGGGCCATTCCTATATTCGAGTGCAGCTGAGCAATGGGAAAGCAAAGGCGATTTTAGACATGACTGGGGTAAGTGATGCCAATGGATTTACCGCTGTGATTCTTTATCAGGGTATGCGCGAGGGAAATCCCCGTTGGACGTGGGGTGGGACTGATTAGAGTTATAGAGGAGAGTAACACCGTAGGTTATCCCCTCCTAATGTCTCCTCTCCCTGCATCACCAAAACCCTAATCTCTTTTTTCACGACATCTATGTCAGCCAGTATCAAAGACTCAACATTTAAAGCTGTTCCCAATACAGTGCCTGAGCATATTCAGGAACGTCGTGATTTAGTATTTTTGATTCTCTCCGGTCTATTTCTCGGCACCTTGGGAATGTTAAACATTCTCGGGATTAGTCGGTTTGTCAATATCTTTACATGGAATGATTTTGCAGTGACGGTGGCGGTTGGAGCACTGCCGTACCCACTAACGTTTCTATGCACTGACCTAATCTCTGAACTGTATGGCCGTAAGCGGGCAAATCAGGTGGTTTGGGTCGGACTGTTGCTTAACCTATGGGTCGTTTTTATTGTGTGGTTAGGGGGCGTTTTACCTGGGTTTGAATCCCTTGACTCAAATACGGGAGAGCTGATCAGAGATGCGGCAGGTCGGGTTCCTGTTTTCTTTGAAATTCGCAATCTGACATTTGGAACAGTAACAGCGTCAATGATTGCCTACCTAACGGCTCAGTTTGTAGATGTACAGTTGTTTCACTTTTGGAAAGAGTTAACCCAGGGTAAATATCTCTGGCTGCGGAACAATGGATCAACGCTGGCGAGCCAGCTAGTGGATACCTCGGCGGTGATCCTAATTACTCACTTTTTTGCGGGTGTTTTGCCAATTGACCCAGCACGCGAGCTGTGGCCCCAGCTGTTCTTGTTTATTGGCTATGGCTATTCGTTTAAACTGGTAGCAGCGCTATTAGATACGGGGCCGTTTTATGTCTGTGTTTATTGGTTATCGAATTATCTTCACCTAGAGTCGGCGGTTTTTGAGAAGTCATTAAAGTGATTGAAGGGGCTGATGGCGGCATTCAATAAAAAACAACAGCTATTGGGCGTTGGGCACCGATCTATGACCGTATAGTCCCGTCAGCCTTTTACTAAGCTACCCACAAACGACTGCTGGACTATGTGAAACGTCCAGAACGCTGCAACGTTATTTTTGTAATGGGCACTATCGATGTTTTTGTTTATGGCACACTTAAACCTGGGGGTACCTACCATCAGCAGTTTTGTGTACCCTACTTAAAAAAATCACAGCCTGCACAGGTGCGGGGACTTCTTTACGACTTGCCGACACTGGGCTACCCAGCCATGACCACAGGAGACGGCTGGGTGAAAGGTTATGTGTTTACCCTAGATGAAACAGCCATGGCAGGACTGGATTATTTGGAAGGGTACACCCCCGATGGATGTGAGACTCTGCACAGGGATGATGACTTTGAAGAAGAGTATATACGCCAGCGGACAACAGTTTTTGATTTGGCGGGTCGGCCGATGGGTGAAGCTTGGGTCTATGTGATGGGACAGCCACCCGATGGGGCAGTCTTATTGCCGGAGGGGAATTGGACCTTGCCCCGCGTGTGAAACACCTTAAGGTGGGCTAGCACCACCCTACGGCACTTGATCATGAATAAAACAGAACGGGAAAAAATGTTGGCAAATGAGCCCTATTTGTCGACCGATCCAGAGCTGGTGGCCATGCGACAGGTAACCCAGCGACGTTTGTATGCGCTGAACACAGCGGCACCTGACAATTTGGCCCAGCAACAAGACATTCTTCGATCGCTGTTTGATAAGCTTGGTGCCGGGTTTGAGATTAACCCACCGTTTAACTGTGACTATGGCTGTCATATTCGGGCTGGTAAAAATCTCTACATTAATGTAAACTGCACCATTCTTGACTGCAACTGGGTCACTATTGGCGATAATGTGTTAACTGCCCCCAGTGTACAGATTTACACGGCCTATCACCCCACTGACCCGACAACCCGCATGACTGGAGTGGAAATGGCGGCTCCCATTACCATCGGTAACAATGTGTGGCTTGGTGGTGGGGCGATTATTTGTCCAGGGGTTACCATTGGTGACAATAGTAGTATTGGCGCAGGTAGCGTTGTTACTAAGAGTATTCCAGATAATAGCGTGGCGGTGGGTAATCCCTGCCGAGTGATACGTCAGGTTTAACTGTGGCGTTTCGGTTCATACACTAATTCAGCAACGGCTTAACTGTTATTGGACTATGGCTCACTAGATAACACATTCCTGCAATAGCTCATAGATTTTAGTGTGGCCGGTTTGAGTTAGGGTTCTGGCGATGGTTCCCGCTTGATTACCCTGATACTGTTCTCGCTGGCTGTCGGTAATCCAGAGGGGATGTCCAATCATCAGGTGGACCTGGCGATAGTAGACGGCAGGATGCCAGCCAGGACGGTTAAACAGGGGCTCGGATGGGGCAAGCCAGTGGAACAGCTTAAATGGGGCCACGGGCATGGTGGTTTCTTGGGTGGCGACGATGGCGATGGGTAAGATGGCTACGTTTTGCAGGGGAGCCTGCAGGGCAAGGTGGGCAAAGCCTCTGTGAAAATGACCAACCTGATGGGGCAGCATGGGCTGAATCATGGGATGGGCACACTCGGGAAAACTCCCTACAGGCTGCCCGGTTTGGAGCAGCCGAATCGCCTGCTGGAAAAATGACTGGGGTCGGTGCCCCGGTGGATCTAGGGGAAAACAGCCTAGGGCGTTAACGGCTTGCTTAAACCCAGGAACCTGACCCATAAAGTGATGACAGGCAAACCTGACGGGCCGATCTATGGCGCTTATGAGCAGGGGCACATCCAACAAACTGCGGTGGTTACTGACAACTACCAGCGCTTCTGTTGTAGGGATTCTCTTTTGATGATGGATGGTTACCTGGGAGCCAGCCAGGGCCAGCAGCCTGCGGGACAAGGATAGAGCAGCGTCACTAGCCATAGCGACTCCAAATTATTCAACAATATGGGTAACTTTGAAAATTTGCTCTGGGGGTTTGCTGGCCGTGACCGTATCCCAGTTTAGCCCTGCTAAAAACTGATCAGGAGAGACCGTCTCTACCACATCCACACCCCATTCTCCGGTCTGTAGTGACGTGGGCGACGTGCCTGAAGCCGGAGTGGTTTTGAGACCGCCTAACAGCATCACCGTATGGCTCGCGATCTTTTTATCGGGCTCGGCTAAACGTTTAGATCCAAGGCTTTGGGCACAGAGTTTGGCAATATCTGTAGGGGATTTTTGTTGACCATCAAAGAGGACTTCTAGCACCCAGTGGGGATTTTCGATCAGGCTGCACTGAATATCGCTATGGGTTTTGAGCCCTGCGATAAAAACATTGGCAAAATCGGCACGACTGAGGGAGGATACCTGGCCGTCGGGCAGTGAGCAGTTATGGGAAAGGAGCATCCGGGTCGTGGCTGTCATAGGTGACTTGTAAATATTGCTTAGAAGTTCAAGTAGGATATCACCTGCAAGCCTTCAAGATTAAACGGTTAAGGCCTCAATCGCCTTGAGCGAATCATGGCAAAACCTCAAATGTTGACACTGAAAACATAGCAAGCTATCGTTAAGTTAACAGCGGTAACATATGAGTGGCTGCTTATACATTCTGGAGGTTTTGGCCATGGCAGAGCGTTACTCCGCTGAGCAAGTGCAGCAGATTTTAGTGGCGGCAATGGGGCAAGGAGAAGAGGATGGATTTTCGCGATCGCAACTCGCAGAGATGGCCACCGACCTCGGTATCTCACCCGATGCCCTCAGGCAGGCAGAGCAAATCCACCAAGCATTGCCTGCTCAATCCACCCTAAAACCAACACAACAGAACTTCCGCCAGCAGCTTAGAACCTATGCGGTGGTCAACACCTTTTTACTGGCGCTAAACGTTAGCCTAAGCGGGACCATCACCTGGGCCATCTATCCCCTTTTAGGCTGGGGGCTGGGTTTACTGCTGCCTGAAAAGTTCTCACCCTGTACAAAAGCGAACTGACTAAAACAACTCAGAAAATGCCGTTGCTGATTTAAAGGATGAATCGATCGGTGAGAGATGCCATAGGACAGTATCTCGCAGATAAAATCATACCGAGGAGCAGCAACGGCCAGAAAATGATGTTTCAGACTGTTGGCTGGCGGCAAAGCGGGCTGAGTGGGTTCCTCCCTCCGAGTTCCCTACACCTCCATGGCTAGGGCCGTTACACCATCGCTCAAGGTTGCAAGTCTGCTAAAAAATCAGGGATGTCTAGAATATGGAAATAGACAAGGGCGATAACAACGACGGTATAGAGGGTGGCCCCCCCAAAGCCCAGCAAAGTATCCCGTGTCAGATTTCGTTTATCTTCAGGTAGAAAGATATCGACGGCACCAAACTGCATCATCACCATCCCCACCACATTAGAGAGCCAGTAGCCAACGACTGTACCGGGAAAAAACCAATGGGGATTGAGCCAACTCACCCCATAGCCAAAGACTAAGGCGATGGGCAGGTTAAAAAACAGATCGTTCCACCATGAAAGGGGAGACAACATATAGCCAATGCTTACCAGCGCGCCACCGCGCAAATTTTTGAATAAGTTCACGGTTATTAACTAAACTGCTTGCGGTATTGAAAAATCGCCTTTTTCTCGTAAAACCTCTAGGAAAGCATAGACGGCTGGCGTATGGAGACCATTTTTTAGCAAAGAAGCTCCAATCGGGCGCAAGATAGAAAACGGTAATCGACAGATTTGCACATCATCTGGAACCGGGGCTGCCGCCAACTCCGGCATCAGCGCAATGCCCAAGCCCTGTCTGACCATACTCACCATGGATGAATCGTGGCGGATGTAGTAGGCAATTTTAAGGGCAATGTCGTTGCGTTTCAAATAGTTATCGAGACGCGAGAAACACGTGCCATGACTAGGGCTGATGAGCGGATGGGCGAGGAGATCTTCGTAGGTTAACTGGGCATCTCGTAAACCCAACCGAGAGGACAGCAGGGCTACATATTCATCTTCAGCGATCAGAAACGACTCGAATTCGTCGCCCTCCAGGCGTTCAGCTACGCAAATATCCACGTGTCCTTGGACTAAGAGCTGTTGCAGGTTATCGATATCGTTGTCTTCGGTAATGGTCACATGGATATCGGGATAGCGACTGTGGAGACGTGAGATTGCACCGGGCAACACATGGGTAGCCACACTTCTAAAGGCAGCAATGCGTACGGTGCCCCCCTGCAACCCCTTAGCCTGCTGAGCATCTTGGGCCATACCATCCAATAATTTCAGCACCTGGGTCGCCTTTGCCGTAATCTGTTCACCGACCGGGGTGAGCTTTGCGCCGTAACGTCCGCGATTGAGCAAGACCACGCCCATTTGCTCTTCTAGGGTTGCGATCGCATGACTCACCGTCGACTGATTCACCCCCAGATGTAGGGCTGCCTCACTAAAGTTGCCACAGTCCGCAATGGCCACCAGAGCACGGAACTGAGAGAGTTTAAGTCGGGAGAGGTTCATAACCTGGACCTTACAAAATACTAGATCGGCTTATCCTAAATCTATCCCATCGGTTTGAATTCGAGATATCGATAGTATGCATTACTTTCATGCATGGGATGCGTTGGCACGAGGAAAGCGGCTGATTAGAGTAGAGGTGCTAAACAATGGGGCAAAGGGAAACTATGTATAAAGTTTTTGGCGACATGTTGTCAGGCAACTGCTACAAGGTCAAATTACTGATGCAGTTTCTGAGTATCCCCCATGAGTGGGTCCCTGTGGATATCCTGGCCAAGGAAACCCATACGGCTGACTTTCAGGGAATGAACCCCAATGCCCGAATCCCGGTGGTTGTACTGGCCCCTGATCAATATCTTTGGGAATCCAATGCGATTCTAAATTACTTTGCAGATGGGACTGATTTTTTACCCCAAGACAAGTTTGCCAGGGCAAAAGTCTTACAGTGGCAGTTTTTTGAACAATATAGCCATGAACCCTACATTGCCACAGCCCGGTACATTAACAAGTATTTAGGCTTACCCAAAGAGCGAGCGGCAGAATATCACGACAAGCAGGTAGGGGGTCATAAAGCGCTGGCAGTGATGGATAAACACCTGGCTGACCATCAATTCTTTCTAGGCACTCAGGCAACAATTGCCGATATTAGTCTCTATGCCTATACCCATGTGGCTGATGAAGGGGGTTTTGAATTGTCGGACTATAGTCATATTCAGCGGTGGTTCAAAGACTTTGAAGATATTCCTGGCTATATCAAAATGTCCAGGGACAATGCATAATTCTGAGCACGTTACCCCCTCTCGTGAGCAGTCGAGCATTGCGAGCTTTTGAAGAAACTCTTTAACACGTCACTGAAACTGAGTCGTCGAACAACGTCTTCTCTAATGTGATCGAGCATACGCCATGGAACAAATATCTGATATCAATATTCGTCCCATGGCACGCGGCGAACGCTCGCAGGTGCGGGCCATCATGCGTCGTTCTTTTCCGCTGCTCGAGCGATGTGTTTTTGAATGGACCCCGAATGTGTTGGTCGCTGAGCAAAATGGGCAGCTGCTGGGCGCAATTGTGCTAAAGCTGTTCACACTTCCCCATCATCGCCAAGGGGGAACAATCACCTGGGTATTCACAGCACCAGAGGCCCGTGGTCGAAGCGTGGGACAGTGTCTGGTGGAAGCCGGTCTCACCTTTTTAGATCAGCAAGGCTGCGATGATATTTTAGTCAGTGTCGAAGGGTTCAATACTAGCTCCAGTAAGCTATTTGCCCTGCGTGGATTTGGGATACTTTCCCCCGCCGCGCAGTTCCAACGCTACGGATTAGGAACATTTTTGGTGTGGGCAAAGCTGTTTCACTACGGTGAAACGGGGTATTTCTTGTGGGCGCGCCCTGCCCCACAAAAAGCCGATAGTTCCACCTGGCAGTGGTGGGGCACTATTGCTGCCAACTCGGCCATCGGGTTCTTAGTGCTGTGGCGACTGGATGGGGCTCATGCCATTGAACCGGTCATGGGGCTAATGCTGCCGCCCATACTGGTTGGGTTGTTTGGTCTACGTTATCTGGCCATGAAACTGATGGCATTGCAACAAGGGATTAAGGTACGGTTCCGTGCCTGGGAATCCGGGTTTCCGCTCAGCATCGCCATTGCCATTGCCTTTGGTGGGACGATGTATCCGATGCCAGGTGGGGTTTATCCCATAACAAATCAATGGCGGTATCGAGACTGGCTTCCCAAGCTGGGTTGGATCGCCTTGGCTGGAACACTGCCAGTTTTACTCCTTATCTGGGGAGTGTGGGGCCTATCGCAGATGGATATACCGCCTTCATCCACCTTGAGTACTGGGTTAAAGGTCACACTTTTCTTGGGAAAACCCCTGGTGCTTTTCGATATTGTCCTGCCTTTTTTCCCATTTAGGTGTATCAATGGGCGATGCCTGTGGGACTGGAACAAACTTGTCTGGGTTCTATTGGCGACAGCGGCTCTGACGATATGGTGGCTGTAGTAGGCCAGGCCCATAAACCCAAGACTCGCTATGCGGCTGGCAAGTTTGCTAAATCGGCTGTCACTTGAAGACAATTTGGGATAGTGAATTGCGCCATGGCTTCAAGTCAAATTGGCCAGACAAAAGAGAGCGCTAGCGTGAGTCGCGTCCTGAAACAAAACGATCTTTCTATTTCTGTCATTCTTTCTATTCTTATCATGCAGACAGTTCTATACATCCATGGGACAATATGAATAGGCCGGTCACACGGAAAATCTCTTATTTTGGGTCCTTTTAGGCTGAAATATATCGATAAGTCTTATTCAACTATTCAGGAAGTATTGGCCATCGTTTACGCAATATTTAGAGACTATCGTCAGTAGTTAAAGTTTTTGACCCGTTATATTAAGCATTTTCTTAGGATTTTTTTTCTGACATATAGTTGAGCAAAGAATATCGTACATATACGGATATCTTCAGAAAAAAGATCTAGCGCCTTTCTGCGAAATTTCCAGGGGACATCAACGATATAGTCAGATTTTCATCACTTAAAAATGAGTGATGAAAAAGTTGTTTTCTCATCCTTAGAAAAGATTTATCGCGCAAAAGTTTGTACTTATCAGTCTATTTTTATAATCAAAAAATCAGCTGGCTATAAAAATAGAAAC
>CALBPH010000016.1 GCA_937899365.1 uncultured Leptolyngbya sp. | reverse complement strand
GTATTCAGATCGTCATCCATAGCGGTTTGGAACCGCTTGCCCCAGGGCTCTTCTGAGCTGGATTTCTGAGGGGAAGACGGGATGTTGGCATCCGGCCATGACAAGGCTGCTTGATGATGGTTGCCAAAGAGAAGTCCGGCTTTTAGTGTTTGCCAACCGTTGACTGCAGCTGCGATCGCATCTTTCGTAAAATCCAACGGTTTCCGATAGTGCCCCTGTAGCACAAACAGTCGCACCGCCATCGGGTCTACCGGTTGCGGATAGTCTGTCCACACCCCATCCAGCAGATCACGGATCGTCGTGAAATTGCCCAAGGATTTCGACATTTTTTCACCATTCACCGTCACCATGCCATTGTGCAGCCAGCAGCGAGCAAGCGGTTGTCCCGTCAGCGCTTCTGATTGAGCAATTTCGTTTTCATGGTGGGGAAACACCAGATCGCCTCCCCCACCATGAATGTCAATGGTTTCACCCAATCGCGACCGGATCATGGCCGAACATTCGATGTGCCACCCTGGTCGTCCCATTCCCCAAGGTGACTCCCATGCAGGTTCACCCGGTTTTGCCGATTTCCATAAAGCAAAGTCGAACGGATCGCGCTTTTTGTTGTCTGGAGCATCCGGGGTAACCCGTCCCCCCGCACCCGCCTGTAGTTGTTCAAGCTTCCGTCCAGAGAGCTTGCCATACTCCGCAAACTGCCGCACGCTGTAGTACACATCGCCATCGACCGCATAGGCGTATCCTTGCTGTTCTAGCGCCTGGATCAATTGATGAACAGCAGGAATATGATCTGTCACACGGGGATAGTCATCAGCATCGAGAATGTTAAGTCGGCGAATATCTTGAAAATAGGCAGCAATGTAGCGATCGCTCACCGCCTGCATCGTTACCCCTTCCACATTGGCACGATTGAGAATCTTGTCGTCAATATCTGTAAAGTTCTGCACATAGTGCACTGTGTATCCACACCATTGAAAATAGCGTCGCAACACATCCCAAACCATGTACGAACGAGCATGCCCGAGGTGACAATGGTCATACACCGTCACACCACAGCAATACATCACCACTCGTCTCGGATGAATAGAGATAAATGGCTCTTTTTGACCTGTCAGGGTGTTATGCAGAGTGAGGTTCATAGAGACTGTTGTGAACTAAAAATAATGATGGTGTTGCCGGGGTAAATCAAGAGCAGCGGCTGTCATCGAGTCATACAGTTATTCAAATTTTGCATCAACGAGATTACATCTAACTGACGGCCAATCAAAACCATTTCCGTTTTTGGAGGCGTTTTCCATTCGCTATCATCTATCGTAAATCTAGTCCCACTCAGTTGAAACAGATGGCGCTTTTCACTCTCTGCAAACCAGACAATTCCTTTAGCTCGGAACACAGTGTTGGGAAGCTGATAGTCGAGAAATTGCTGAAACTTTTTGAGGGCAAAGGGGCGATCGCCTTGAAATGAGATAGACATAAACCCATCATTTTGAAGATGCTTGGCAGAAGAGGCCATCTCAGAAGCATTCTCTTGGACCACAGCAGCATCTGTTAGTTGCACATTTAGAATCAACGATAATGGCACCTGACTATGGGCTGCGTGTAATACTCTGGCGTTTTCCTTGATTGAATAAATGTGATGGTTCAACGTCTGAACTTTAGGGTCAGGCACTCGATCAATTTTATTCAGAAGAATAATGTCGCCATAGCGAATTTGATTCATCGCCGCGTTGCTTTCATAGTGAAGGGTTGGGTCAAAGGTTTCCGCATCGACCAAGGTAATCACGGCATCCAACTGGGTCAAGTCTCTTAGTTCTGTGCCAAGAAATGTGAGCATGATGGGTAACGGATCGGCGACACCCGTGGTTTCTAGCACCAGATAATCAATGCGATCTTTCCGGTCTAATACCCGATAGACCGCATCCGTTAGATTGTCGTTGATGGTGCAACAAATACAGCCATTGGTGAGTTCTATCATGTCCTCTTCCACCTCAATCAAGAACTGGCTGTCGATGTTGATGTCCCCAAACTCATTTACGAGCACGGCCACCTTAAAATCTTCAAAGTTCTGAAGAATATGATTTAGCAACGTTGTTTTCCCACTACCTAAAAAGCCAGTGATGATGGTCACGGGAAGCTTCTGAGAATCAAGGGTGGGAGCCATAATACTTAAAGATAGAGACGCCTGGAAAAGGCAAAAAAGGAATAACGGGAAACTACAAGAAATAAGCAGCTCCCGATTCTAGAGTCCTGCCGCGAACGCTACTCTGAGACCCTGGATCAGGGTGACAACGACACCAAAGTCTTCTAGGCAAACGATGGTAAAGCAACAACCTGAGCCATGAGGTTTTAGCCCTATTATTTGCCGTACAGATAGTTTACTGGAGAGATATAAAGCACATAATTATGATAATGATTATCATTCTAAGGCATCTTACATCATTTTTGCCAACATAGACGCGATGCTCATCTGGAGCAGCTCCGCCTTGCGTGAATACTCTATGGGCTATACACGCCAGCGCTGACAAGTCAGTGCATAAACCATGACTCAGGTTCATTAATTCTTGGGCCTTGATGAACCCTGTGCAATGCAGAAACAAGACTTTACCGGCAGATTGCCTTATGTTCTCCCATAGCCCAGGAGGGGACCAACCTAAAGTAGAAAGATTTCCTCAGAAATCTAGAGTTCGGTGTGCGTGATTGGGAATACCCTCTCTTGCCAACTGCCGAATTCCGACCTCAGTCGTCTAGCCTCAGTCATCTAGATTTAAATCCTCTGGCTCATCAAGATGT
Organism: uncultured Leptolyngbya sp.; assembly: GCA_937899365.1. GTDB lineage: Bacteria > Cyanobacteriota > Cyanobacteriia > Phormidesmidales > Phormidesmidaceae > Leptothoe. The sequence continues at coordinate 6,102 of CALBPH010000016.1, read as the reverse complement.
TCAGACGCTTCGCGGTAAAGATTAAAAATATGCTGATCCTTAAGACAGTAAATAACATTCCGCCCTTGTTTGACGTAACGCACGAGTCTCATGGTGCGTAAGATACGCAATTGATGGGAGACGGCAGAATCTGTCATCTCGACTGCTGCGGCCAAATCACGCACACGCATTGACTGCAAAGCAAGCGCTGACAGAATTCGCCAGCGATTTGGATCGCCAAGCACTCCAAAGAATTCTGCCATTCGTTGCGCCTTTTCCAAACTCAGGATTTGTTGAATGGGTAAGTCTGCATCTTTATGGAGACAGCTCTGAGTTCCCGATAGGCCAGAGGAGGGTGGATTGGCAGAGTTTTCAGAGGCCATGCTAGAGACGGTACAACCAAAATTTACAGCTAAACCTTGTCCAAGTTGAGACCTGTAATTTCCGCTAGGTTAAAACAACCGTTCTGGACGTGGAGAAAGGTTAACTCTTGAGGAAACATCAAGTTTGCTTATATTAACACCTGAACACTTGTTCCTATGTTAAAGTTCAATACATGAACAAGTGTTCAGGCTTTAGGTCAGTTCACCGCATGAATAAACATCCAAAGTTCACAACAATTGGAGGCGAAAATGGTTTGCACAGTTCATGAGAATCACGATCATGTCCATGGTCCAGACTGTGGTCACACGGCGATCAAGCACGGCGACCACGTCGACTACCTCCACGATGGTCATCTTCACCACCCCCATGGGGATCATGTCGATGAGCATGTCATTGAAGTAACTGATATGAACCCAGACGCCTGTACGGAAGGCCATGACTGCACGAGTCATGATACTGACCATGTGCATGGACCTGGCTGTGGCCATGAAGCGGTTCCCCATGGTGATCACACGTGCTATCTCGTTAATGGGCACCTGCACTATCCCCACAATGGACACTGCGATAACCATGGTCCAGTTGAGTTAGTGGCTAGCTAGTGCCGCGTCAACATTGAAAATTAGGATTCTGCCTTGATAGAGAGTGAAGAGTAAAGAGTGAATCTCTCATTACGAACAATCCTCTAGGGGCATCCCCTGTGGGTGCCCTGCAATATCGGGAGCAGGTAAACAGGATTTTCTATAATGTCTCAGGAAGCGCACGGCACAAGCAATTTAAGCGTCAAGGATTAGGCTGCCCTACTTAAATCCTCTCCCTTTCGTCGTTTCAGTCCATACCAACAGCTCTCCTCCACTACCGCCAGCGGCTAACGCTGTGCCCTGATTAGACCAGGTCAGACACGAAAATCCAGCAGCGGCTCCCTTCAACGTTTGCGCAATCCGACGGGCCTTTTGCCATAGATATAAACGGCCATCCTCAGCAGCAGAGGCCAGTAATAGAGTATTTGGCTGAAACGCGATTGCCTGTACCATCCCCTCATGGTCCTCCAGCACCTGAGGAGTCCAGCCTGCTGCTTCATCAGCTGCCTTGGTCCATACAACCACTCCTTCGACGCTAATTGATGCTAGCAGCGGTGCATCTCGTACCGTAGGGTTTGACCAGGCTAACTGTCGCACTTTGCCAGGAAACCCTTGCATTCGCCAGGGTGCGGGGTACTCTTTCTCCCACACTAAAACCGCGCGATCATTGTTGCCCGATGCCAGGTATTTACCATCCGGAGACCAGGCAACTTCCACGCTGGCCCCGCCCACCTCTCGCATGTCTGGGTCCTTATCCCAGTCCTGACACTGCCAGGTTTTAATGCTCTGATTGCCTCCGAGGGATAGCTCTTTCCCTTGGGGATGCCAAGCTAGATCTAATACAGAAGAGTCTTCAAAATTTAAGGTGGTGACAACCGTTTGCTCAACGGCGTGCCACACCTGTACATAACGACCAAAACTGAAGGCGAGTTCTGGAGAACTGGGGTGCCATTGCAGACGGTCAATCCAGGTACGGGCATGTTCTAACGTTGTTAGGAGTGTGGGGGAATCACGGTCGATCTGCCAGATGCAGACTGTGCCGGCCTGCCCGCCAGCGGCTAGAAATTTGCCGTCGGCGGAGATGGCTAGGGCGTCTACAGATTTGCCCTGGGAGGGTTGTAGGCAGATGGATTCATCTGTTGCAGGGGTGTAGAGTACTATTTCTCCTGCGCCAGAGCTGGCGGCGAGTTGAGTGCCATCGGGTGACCAGGCAATGGCTGTTACATAGTCTGAAAGACGGGTGTTCCAGAGTTGCTGGAGTACAGTTTGTTTCTTTTTTTTCAGTATGTTTCTAGGCATTGCTGGCTGGCTGTTTAGGAAACGTAGCGGCAAGTGGTGGTGGGGGGACTTCAAGATGTTGATGGGGTCCCTCCGAGTTCCCCAACCCCCCTGGTTAGGGCCGGGACGCCGCCCTAAGTCCCAACGTATTGGGTTATTCCTAATGGCATTAGGTTGGGGTTACGGCGGGGTCGATTATTTATATCCTGAACTAGTTTCTGCAAAAGATTCAGAACGAGTCCTTACTAACTTACTAAACAATCTTGAAAGCGTTCTGCTAGCTTTAGGTTTTCTAGGTTACGGCCGATAAATACTAGTTCGTTTTTGCGAATCTCATCGGGTTTCCAGGGGCGATCTTGGCGACCGTCGAACAACATGTGGATACCTTGAAAGACAAATCGGTTGTCTTCTCCGGCCATGTTGAGAATGCCTTTCATGCGAAAAATGTCAGGGCCGTGGTCGCGCAGTAGTTCTCCTATCCAGGCTTCTAGTTTGTCGCCGTCGAGTTCTCCTGATTCTACTAAGGCAACTGACCCGACGGTTTCGTCGTGCTCATGGGCAGCTTCGTCGAGGAAATCTGGGTCGATTTGTAGGGCATTATTGAGGTCAAAGGCACTGACGCCGAGGAGGGCATCCATCTCAACTTGGGCATCACGGGTGCGATGGATTTTAGCTAGCGCATTCATTCCCCGAATCCGCTCTTCTAGTTTGGTGAGTTCTTCTTCTGTGACCAGGTCAATTTTATTGAGCAAAATGACGTCGGCAAAGGCAATTTGCTCTACGGCTTCCTCGGCTTCCCAATGCTGCCAGATGTGGCGGGCATCTACCACTGTCACCACTGCATCTAGACGAGTTTGTAGCTGCACTTCGTCATCGACAAAGAAGGTTTGGATGACGGGGGCGGGGTCGGCTAGACCGGTGGTTTCAATCACCAGATGGTCAAACTTGTCGCGACGCTTCATCAGGTTGCCGATGATGCGAATCAGGTCGCCTCGCACGGTGCAGCAAATGCAGCCGTTGTTCATTTCAAATACTTCTTCATCGGCATCTACCACGAGCTGATTATCGATACCTACTTCACCAAATTCGTTGACAATTACGGCAACTTTTTTGCCATGCTCGTGGGTGAGAATGCGATTTAACAGGGTAGTTTTACCAGCGCCTAAATAGCCGGTTAAAACGGTTACGGGGATAGTGTTGTAAATGTCGTCAGTTACCATGGATAGTCTCCTTGAGTCGTCTTTTTCTAGGATTGAAAGTGGGCAAGTGCGATCGCACCCACTTCAGCACCATATTCTTCGTATAGGCCCAGCGAGCCAGGCAGATGATCGGACTGGATGCCGGGCAGCTCTGACAATGCCTGCATTTCAGCCTTGGACTTGGGTGGGGCCTTATCCGCCAGGATCACCCGCACAGAATTGCTTGGGTCCGCCGTGACCGCCGTTGCTGTCTGGAGCCATTCGTTGCGATCGCACATCGGATCCAACGCTGCAGTCACAAAGGCCGCCGGGGCAAACCGGGCTCCCGACTGCTGGGTAATGCGGTGGCGCTGCTGCATAAATGCGGGCGTCAGACGCGTCTCATCCACAAACACATGGCGCTGATACATCCATTTGAGAAAAGCTGGATGGGTGTTGGCACCATAGAGGGCAGAGCCCACTATCGGCATACGCACCAGGTTTCGCAGACCAGTAGCTAACCAACCCGGTGCGCCCATAGCCCGGAAGGGACCTTTCCAGGTAGGAGCCACCAGCAGTAGCCTGCTTTGGGTTAGGTGGTCTTGAGCCAGATGGAGGGCGTACCCAGCTCCATGACCTGCCGCCAAAACCCCCGCTGGCTGCGAACAGCAATTTTGCACAAAGTCTTTGAGCAATGCCTGATACAGCGATCGCTCATAGGTGCAAGCAGGCCGATCAGAATCACCAAACCCTAACCAGTCCAGGGCTACCACCTGAAACTCAGACGCCAGCACTTGAGCAATTTGAGCCAGCTCTACCCGCGTTGACACGGTGCTAAACGCGGGTAGCAGCAACACCGCTGGCCCTGCCCCCGACGTTTCGTAGGCAATGGTTACCGTCTGTCCCTGATAGGTCCAGTCATAATGCTGCACCCGTCCGCCTAGGGTAGGCCGGGCTAATTCTTGATAGGGGCTGATCGTCATCGCACTTCGCCTTTTATCTGGGGACGTTGCCAGGGTGCTGATCTGGTTATAATCGCATAAGAATGATAATCATTCTTGGCTGCCAAAACGTTGAGCCGTTACCCTTCGTTAACGTTTTAGCGGCGATGGAGAATGGAAAGTCGCCAGTCATAGATCAGTAGAATGGAACTTTAGCACCTGATGACCCCTGCAAAATCTGTGACCAAACCTAGTGATGTCTGCCAAGTCCGCTGCTTCAACGAAGCGTTAGTTCACCAGATCGGTCAGGTGCTTCCCAGCGACGACCTATTAGAATCTGCCCAAATTATGTTTGGCGCCCTAGCCGATCGGTCTCGGCTAAAGATTTTGTATGCCCTACGCAACGGCGAAGAGCTGTGCGTCTGCGATGTGGCGTCCCTGCTCAAAATCAAGGTTGCCAGTGCCTCCCACCACCTGCGGAAGCTGCGCGATCTCAATATTTTGAAGTACCGCAACGATGGCAAATTGGCCTACTACTCCCTCAAGGATCAACGGGTGGCCGACATTCTCTGCTATGCCCTCAAGCAACTGGTTGATTAGAACAGTTTAGTCACTCTAACCATAGCTTGAATGACATCCTTTGTGTGATAACGTTCTAATATTAATTTGAATGTTTGAGCAATCTTTTGAGCAGACATTCTAATATTAGTTTGAATGTTTGAATAGGGGAGGTCACCATGGCTGATCATTGCTGTCAGGCAAAGGCTTGCGAAGTATCTAAGCTCAAAGAACGACAGGCAAAGGTGCTTTGGGCCGTGTTGTTCATCAATGCGGTGATGTTTGTGGTCGAATTTAGTGCAGGCATTCGAGCGGCGTCGCTGGCATTAACTGGGGACTCGCTAGATATGCTGGGGGATGCTCTGGTGTATGCCAGTAGTTTGTATGTGATTCACAAAAGCGCTAAAGCTCAGGCGGGGGCAGCGCTGCTCAAGGGCCTGATCATGTTTTTGTTTGCCATCGCCGTATTCGCCAGAGCCACCTATCAGCTATTCGCAGGGGCCAGTCCTGAAGGGTCCATTATGGGAGCGGTGGGCGTACTGGCACTACTGGCAAACCTGTTGTGCTTGTTGTTGTTAACGCGGCATCGCAATGACAATCTGAACATGTCATCGGTGTGGCTGTGTTCTCGCAATGACATTATTGCCAACACGTCTGTCGTGACTGCGGCAGTCTTGGTGTTACTCACCCATTCAATCTTGCCCGATCTGGCAGTTGGGCTATTGTTAACCGTTGTCTTTGCGAAGTCAGCTGGAACCGTACTTTCACAATCCTGGAGAGAGCTACAACAGGGGTAAGAGCTCATGTAAAAATCAACCATAGTATGACTACGACCACTTCGCCTAACAGAAAAACGATAACCTTTCCTTTTAGAAGGTTGTCGCAGCGCGCAAAATTCTAAACCACCTCGCCAAATGCCTAAACAGGCACTAGGGATAACATTGATATTTTTTTTCCGATGGTTCTAGGGCGGCGGTCCGCCCTGGGCGGTTTCCAGATGCTGTTTAATGGCGGTATCCCATTCTGTCCCGGCTTCAATGGCCCGGTCGTGCCAGGCTTGAATTTTGCCCTGGCGCTTTAAACTAGCCAGATGTACGTCCAACTCTTCCCGCAGGGTTTCATCTTTGTGCGAATAAGAGATAAAAATGCTAGCGGGTTCAGAAGAGGGCGGATTAGCTGGTGGCATAGGCTAGCAGGAACACTCAG
>CALBPH010000015.1 GCA_937899365.1 uncultured Leptolyngbya sp. | reverse complement strand
GGATACCAAAACTCAATTTAGCCGTGTTGTATTGGTGGAATATCCTCGCCGGGGTATTTGGGCCATTGCCTTTGTGACCAGCTCAGTTACGTCAATGAACCCTGACTCTAAGATGCTGAGCATTTTTGTACCAACTACACCAAACCCCACCAGCGGTTGGTACGCAGTGGTTCCAGAAACTGACGTGGTCAACCTGAGCATTTCCATCGAAGAGGCATTTAAGGTGCTGCTGTCGGGCGGCATTGTGGGGCCCAATTTAGCTGAAGCCCTAGTGGAGCAAGACAATAAAGCCCTACTCCCCAGCCCCCAAGACGACACTCAAGATACCGACAACAGCGACTCAGAGCATGCCGCCGCTGACCCAGGTGCCTCAGCCAGTACAGATACACCAGAGACTCGGGTTGAGCTGGTAAACATTGACCAACCGGGTTAGAAATCTAACCACACGGCATCTCCTCCGCACTGGCTGATAAGATAGCTGATCTAGACCACCCACTCCCATCACCATGCAATCTCGTCGCATTGCTCGTGAGCTGGCACTTCTTGGCATGAGCCAGCTGACCGACGATCCTAAACGCACAAAAAAAAATAGCTCGATTCCACCGATTGAAACACTTCTCACTGAGGCGGTGCGCACCCTCTCTAATGAAGTCAAAGAAACCTTAGAAGCGGCGTCATCAGAGCTGATTTTAGGCAATCGTCAATTACTCAATAGTGAAACCCGTTCCGGCGATCTCAACAGTGCCCAAACCACTGTAAAAAAGGCCATCGATCAGGTTCAAATGGCGATTAACCGCCTCGGAGCTGCCGTAGAGCTGCCAGAGTTTGTACAGCTGGCTGGTCAATTGGACGTTCAGGACTACGCCGGAAAAATTATTACCCAGCTGATCCAGCATCGAGATGACATCGATCAACAGCTAGACAGCGCCATGGTGGGATGGAACCTGAAGCGCCTAGCCCGCGTAGACCGCGACATTCTGAGAATTGCTGTCACCGAGATTTTATACCTGGCGGTGGACAAACGCATTGCCATTGACGAAGCGATCGAAATCGCCAAACGATACAGTGACGAAGACGGCTACCGGTTTATTAATGGCGTCATGCGCCGCGTTACCGATCAGATAGATAATCAAAAGTTAGAGGCTCGATCGGCTCCCCTGAAGATAACGCAACCAGTACCGGATGATATCCCCACCAGTGGGCTGCCCGACGAACGTTAACGGACGTTAGCCCCTCTTGTATAGACGTTCTATGGAACGTCTCTCCACACTCCACCGCCCATTCCCCATCTGCTATGTCTTCATTTAACTGGTTTCGCCGTGGCTATGATGAATCCTCTGAGGCAGAGGCTGCTAAAACCGGAGATGACACGTCAGAAACCGCCGCAGACAATACTCCTGACGCAGCCGACGCCCCTGCGAGTGCCGAAGACTATCTAGCCTGGGCCAAGGCCGCCTATCAAAACATTCAACAGCAGCAGGAGACAGCGCCCGAGCCGGAAACAGATGAAAGCGACACCCCTGAGTCAGCTGATGAGAGCATCGCGCCCGAGTCAGCTGCGGAGAGTGCAGATGAGAGCGCTCCCGATGGGGATGAGAGAGTGCCCGAACCCGAACCCGCAATCCCAGACTCCCCACAAACAGAACCCACCAGCCCACCAGCCCCTGTAGTTACGACAGCAGACACAGAAACCCCAGCCCCAGCAGCAAACGTCACAGAAACCGCTGCCGATGAATCTGCAATCGAGTGTGAACCGGTTGTTGCCGCAGACGAACAGACCCCATTTTTGGCAAAAGCAGCAGAATCAGATCGCGATGCCCTTCTAGCCTATCACAAAGAATCTTCTCTTCTTGACCCTGAGCCCGAGCCGGAACTCGAGCCGGAGCCAGAACCCGAGCTGGAGATGCCGGACATCGATCTAGACGAAGCGTTTTTGTGGTCAGCAGAAGTGCTTGCCTCCCAAGGACGACGCCCCGATGAGATCTCCCTTGAAGAAATCACCTGGCTCAATCAGCTGCGCCAGGGCCTGGGCAAAACTCGACGTGGTTTGGTCAACCAGCTTAAAACCATTGTTGGGCAGGGTCCCCTCAACGACGATGCCATCTATGAAATTGAGGCCCTGCTGCTCCAGGCCGATGTGGGCGTAGAAGCTACCGACAAAATTATCGAATCGCTGCAGGCCAGAATGCGCGAGGAAACCCTGCCACCGGAGGCGGCTATTCGCTATCTCAAAACTATCCTGCGACAGATGTTGGATAGTCCTTTGGAGGGAGACCATAACCTGCTCTTTGTACCCGAAAGCGAACAGCTAAATATTTGGCTGATGGTGGGGGTAAATGGGGCCGGTAAAACCACCACCATCGGCAAGCTCACCCATATTGCTAAAAAGTCTGGGTACAACTGTCTGATTGCTGCCGCCGACACCTTTCGAGCCGCCGCCGTTGAGCAGGTAAAGGTGTGGGGTGCCCGCAGTGGAGTGGAGGTTATTTCCAACCCTGGTCAAAATACAGACCCAGCTTCGGTAGTGTTTGACGCCATTGCCGCTGCCAAATCTCGCAACATAGAACTACTGCTGGTAGACACGGCAGGTCGCTTACAAAATAAGAAAAACCTGATGGATGAGCTATCCAAGGTGCGGCGCATTATTGATAAAAAAGCCCCTGGCGCGAAGGTAGAGTCCCTGCTGGTACTAGATTCGACCCTGGGTCAAAATGGTGTTCGTCAGGCCCAGGTCTTTTCGGAGGCCGCCAATCTAAGTGGGGTGGTGCTGACAAAGTTAGACGGTACCGCTAAAGGCGGTGTGGCTCTGGCGGTGGTGCAGCAGTTGGGGCTACCGATTCGGTTTATTGGCGCTGGCGAAGGCATTGAAGACCTGCGACCTTTCTCAAGCTATGAATTTGTCGAAGCGTTGCTCAGTGGTTAAAGCGTTTTGAGTGATGGGTCGTTTGGCTATCTTGTAGGGACATTATGTCTACCCAATTTAATGGGAAATGCCCTGCGGGAGGCTGGTCAGGCGT
>CALBPH010000014.1 GCA_937899365.1 uncultured Leptolyngbya sp. | reverse complement strand
AGCCGTTTCGGTCCACACAAACAGCTCACCTCCACTACCACCAGCGGCTAGCATTGTGCTCTGCTCAGACCAGGCCAAACACGAAAACCCACCAGAGGCCCCCTCCAACGTTTGCGCTATCCGACCCGACTTTTGCCACAAATACAAACAACCATCCTCAGCCGCAGACGCTAGTAAGAGACTATTGGGGCGAAACGCAATTGCCTGAACCATCCCTTTATGGGCATCCAACACCTTAATCTTCGGGCCCCTTAATGGATTAGCTGCCTTTGTCCACACAACAATTCTTTCTCCACTCATTAATGCCAGCAGAGGTGCGCCCTTTACAGTTGGTTTTGACCAGGCTAACTGTCGCACTTTGCCAGACAGTCCCTGCATCCGCCAGGGATATGAGTTACCTTTTTCCCACATCACAACCGACCGGTTATTATTACCCGATGCCAGGTAGGTGCCGTCTGGCGACCAGGCAATCGCCAAGCTAGCCCCACCCACATCTCTCACCGCCGGGTCTTTATCCCAGTCCTGGGATTGCCAGGTTTTGATGCGCTGGTTCCCACCCAGCGATAGTTCTCTTCCCTGGGGATGCCAGGCTAGATCTAACACAGACGAGTCTTCAAAGTTTAAGGTGGCGACAACAGTTTGAGCAACGGCATGCCACACCTTCACACAACGCCCAAAACTAAACGCCAGTTCCGGAGAACTGGGGTGCCATTGCAGCCGGTTAATCCAGGTGCGAGCATGGTCCAACGTTGTTAACAGTGTGGGTGAATCACCGTCAATCTGCCAGATCCAGACTGTGCCTGCCTGTCCCCCAGCGGCTAGAAATTGACCATCGACAGAGATAGCCAGGGCGTCCACAGACTCTCCCTGGGGGCTTTGTAGACATGTTGATTTACCCGTTGTAGGCGTGTAAAGTATCACCTCACCTGCATCAGAACTGGCCGCAAGTTGAGTACCATCAGGCGACCAGGCAACGGCTGTTACATAGTCTGAAAGATGGGTTTCCCACAGCTGCTTGAATAAATTTTGTTTCTTTATTCTCAGCATTGTTCTGGGATTTACTGGCTTACCAAACAACCTCGAAAATTTTCTGCCAGGTTCATCTGCTCCAAATTACGACCAATAAAAACCAGCTCATTCTTGCGAGGTTCATCTGCCTTCCAGGGGCGATCTAGGCAACCATCGAACATCATGTGAACGCCCTGAAAGACAAAGCGGTTGTCTTCTCCTGCAACATTGAGAATGCCCTTCATCCGAAAAATATCGTGTCCCTGATTGGGCATGAGGTCATCGAACCATGCAGTGAGCTTGGCTTCATCTAGCTCACCTGACTCGACCAGCGTAACAGACCCAACCGTTTTGTCATGTTTAGGGGCCACCCCATTCAGCAACTCTGGGTTGATTTGCAGCGCATTATTGACATCAAAGGCTTCCAAACCCAACAGAGCATCCATGCCAATGTGTGCGTCGTGGGTGCGATGGATTTTGGCCAAGGCATTCATCCCCCGCACACGCTGCTCCAACTCTTCTAACTCCGATTCTGTCACCAGATCAGTCTTGTTCAGCAAAATCACATCGGCGAAGGCAATTTGTTCGACCACTTCATCCGCTTCCCAGTGTTGCCAAATGTGACGAGCATCCACAACGGTCACCACCGCATCTATCCGGGCTTTTTTCCGCACCTCATCATCCATAAAAAAGGTTTGAATGACGGGAGCCGGGTCTGCTAACCCCGTTGTTTCAATCAATAGATGATCAAACTTGTCACGCCGCCGCATCAATTTATCAACAACACGAATCAGGTCGCCGCGCACATTGCAACAGATACAGCCATTGTGCATCTCAAAAATATCTTCCTCAGTCTCCACCACCAGCTGATTGTCGATGCTGACTGCCCCAAATTCGTTGACGATTACCGCCACTTTTTTGCCATGCTCATGGGTGAGAATACGATTTAATAATGTGGTTTTTCCGGCTCCTAAGTATCCAGTGAGAACGGTCACGGGTACGGTGTTTTGAAGGTTATCAGCCATTATGAAACATCTCCTTAAATGCGGTTATCTGAATTCGTATGAGCAAACTTATGCACTATGCTCCCATTTGGGAAATGGGTCTTTTAATGATGTCCAATACGCGTGACCTCGCAACGTTTCTTCCTCGCTTAATAGACAGTCATCAAGCGCCTGTGTGATGCGTTCCTTATCCAAACCCTGGCCGATAAAAACGAGTTCCTGACGCATATCACCAAAAGGCTCTACCCATTGCTTTTTAATTGAGGCAAGATAGTCTACGTCATGTGGCCAGTTTTCATTGGGAATGGATTTCCAAAACAT
>CALBPH010000013.1 GCA_937899365.1 uncultured Leptolyngbya sp. | reverse complement strand
CGGCATGGCGATATCGAGGTTACGCCCCCCGCTCTAATCACATTCTTATGATGTTTCCAGGGCCATGGGGTAGGTCTGATAAGGTTGCCATTGCTGGCCATCATGGCGCAGCAGAACAAGATCCATGGCCATAAAGTCAAACTTGATTACTTTTTGCTCAAACTCTGGCCAAGCTTGGTAGAAAGACGTTTTGGTTAAATCGCGAAAGGCGACGGTCATGTGGGGGCAAAAGTTGGGATAGCGTTGGTCTACCAGGCTAAAGCTGGTTTTCATAAACGCCGCTAACTCTTTTTGCAGCGCCATCAGATCAGGGCTTTTGACTACGTCAAGGTAGATAACATTGGGTGGAAAGGCTCCGTAATTGCGAAGTGCGATCGCAACTCCCTGCTGTCCTTTAGCAAAGGCCCCCAAGCCCCGACTCAAATCATCTAAGCTTCTATCCCCAGACCACTCAAACGGAGCCTGCAACGTAATGTGCGGCGGTGAATTAAACGCCTTACGGGAGCCATAGCGCTCTTCAAAATGGCGTTTAATCTCATTGACTGACGCTTGAATCTCTGGTGGCGGCACCAGGGCGATGAAGAATCGCTGCAAATCCATGGTTTATCCCCTAATCTTCCTACAATATATTTCTAGGGAAGGATTTCTGGCACCATCGGCCAGACAATCACGAAAAGGCCGTCTTATCCAAATTCTTGTTTATGGTCTGGTTTGTCAAAATTGAGCATGGCATCGTCAATAAATCCACATTTGACCAGTTTGTGCCAGCCCATGTGGACTATGTCAAAGACTTGGTAGCCAAAGGACACCAAGCCAAAACTGGCTACTGGGCCGAGCGCGGGGGTGGCATGTTGTTATTCCAGGCAGCCTCTTTAGCAGAGGCCGAAGCCATTGTCCAAGCTGACCCCCTAATTGAAAACGGCTGCGTAGACTACGAACTGCATGAATGGTGTGTCGTGGTGGAATAGCCCCTATAATGGCAAGCCGGGTATTCTGGATAATGACGGGAATTGAGGCCGATGGCAAAAACAAACAAAAAATCCCAGCCCAGTGACGGCTTTAAAGTCATGGCTGATAACCGCCAGGCCAGGTTTACCTACGAAATTTTAGATAGTTATGAAGCCGGCATAGCCCTACAGGGAACCGAGGTAAAGTCCATTCGTGCCGGCAAGGTCAATCTCCGAGACGGCTATGCCCAGGTCAAAAATGGTGAAGTGTGGCTGCTCAATGTCCACATTTCGCCCCACGACATGACCAACCAAGCCTACAACCACGAGCCGCGCCGCCCGCGTCGGCTGCTTTTACACAAGGCTGAAATTCGCAAACTCATTGGCAAAGTGGAAGAAAAGGGCCTCACGCTAGTGCCCATGAAGCTTTACCTAAAAAAGGGGCGAGTAAAGGTCAACATTGCCATTGGACGCGGTAAGAAACTTCACGATAAGCGCGAGTCCCTCAAGCAAAAGCAAGAGAAACGCGACATTGCCCGCATGATGAAAAATCGTTAACGGGTTTCGCTATCGAGGGCCGTAACCACCCGTTCATAAATCTGTTCGGCTTCTTCGGGGGTGTTGCCAATGCAGGTGAGACCCAGTTTGCCATATTCCGATAGGCAACCCATAAGGTGAAACGCAGCCCCCGTACCAGCAATAGAGTTAAAGTGCAGCTGCTCCACCATGATGATATCCATCAGGTCGTCAGGTAGCAGTCCTTTGTATTGGTCTTTTTGTAAGTTGTCAGAGGCCCGATAATACTTAGATTGGCCCTGTGGTGTATAGAACTGGCCGGCCTTAGGGTTGTAACTGCCGTTGGTTAATAGCTGAAGGGCCATAAATGGATGAGTAGTTCCACCCTTACGTAAATTAATTTCGATCGCATTTAATTCCCAGCCTTGCTTCTGCTTCACCGCAATAAAATCAACGCTATAGCGCTCCAGTGCGCCACGTTTGGCTAAGACTTCTCCAACTCGTAGCCCCATTTCTTGGAGTTGCAGCCGATAGTCTTCATCGGCTGGGAACCGGCAGCCTAAAAAGATTTGTCCATCGGGCCCACCGAGAATTTGATCATGGGTAGATAGGATTTCTACATCTCCAAACGGGGTGATATGGCCTTGGACACTGGGGGAGCGTTTGATGTCGCCTTCGATAAAAGCTTCTGCGATCGCACCCAGTTCCCCTATTTTGTGACTAAAATGCTGCCAAGTTTCATGCACATACTGAAAACGCATATGTGCCAACGACTCAAGTACGGCAGCCACCCGCACACCATGGGAGGCCCTACCAGGAGCCACACCAGCTAGCTTACCCAGCAGCAGCAGAGCATTCCCCTCTCCCGAAAACCCCTCATTCAGTTTAATTACAATCCGTTTAAGGTCTGGCTCTTGTTCCCAGAGCTTAGCCGTAGCCGTAGCCAGATCTTCAGGCGTATAATTGAGGCAGCTCCCCTCCGGATGAGGCACACCACAGACAGCAAAAATCTCACGACTACCCGCCTTAGTACCCAAATTCAATAATGCTGGAGGTACAGCCATCAGCGGAATGTTCAAGGTCAGAGCCAACCGCTGCTCCAAATCCGTTGAGTTGTAGCACACCATGTAGCCTTCACCAGGCGAAAGACAATGGCGAATACGCTCGATTAAACGCGGTCGACTCAGAATTTTCTCAGTCAGCGGTCGCTGTGCCCCATCGTAAGTAGAAAATAAACGTAAACGGTTCTGCGCATGGGAACTAGGAATCCCTGGCAGCAACTCCAGATAGTAGTCCACGATGCTGGGATGCAACGGTTGCGACGTCACATAAATCAGAGATGTATTAGGGTTCCGCAGATGAAGTAAGGCAAATAACAGTCGCTCTTCATAGTGATGGACCCCCTCCACCTTGGCTAACTCCTCTTGATCCAGGCTCAGGGAAGGAACAACGAGAATTTGTCTAGGAGCACGGTCAAAACAATCAATAGCCTGCCAGCATGTCGTTAGCTGAGCCTGTAGCTGAACACATGCTGATTCATCCGCAGCCTGCCAGTTGCTCGATTTAGATGCCACAATTACTCCCCACCCATGCAGCTGGCCTATCGATTGAATGACAAATGCCACAGTGCATCAAGACATTTACGCGTCAGGTTAGCTGTTGTATCTCAAGGCCTGCCAGACTATCCATCGTCCTAACACCCTGACAAACGCAATATTACACCTGTTCAAGAGACTTTCCTCAAGACACAAGTAGCGACGTGGGGGTAATCCCACATCGCTACTTGATCTATTTCAGAGATGCCACCACCAAGGGCAAATAAAATAAACGGAAGCTTCTCAAACTGCGCTTGCCTAGCCTTAAAAAGCTTGATCGGGTAGTTTAAGGGTCTGTTTGCAATGCCTGGGGCTGTAAATAAGTAATCATTTGATCTACCCCCCGTTGGATACGACGAGTTACCGTCATCGGACTCACACCAATACGTTCAGCTACCTCCTTACGAGAAAGACCCTTAAAAAAGACAAATTCAATGGCCGAACGGGTCTTATCCTCTAGCTGGCTCAAGGCACGCTGTAGCTGCTGCCGATCTTCTTCCAATGCCTGCAATAACTGATAGTGCACATCAGGAAGGGTATCCCCTAAGGTAATCGTTGAATCCGTTTGGTGGCAAACAGTTGCATCCAAGCTTAGAGGCATACGATTCTTATTCGCCATTTTCACCTGACGCCACTCTTTAACCGAAATATCAAGCGCATCAGCCATTTCATAATCAGAAGGTTGACGACCGTAGCGGCGAAGTAAATCGGCCTGCATTTTCTGACTTGCCTTCTGCAAATCTTGCCAGCGGCGAGGTATTTTGACAGTAGAGCCCCTATCTCTAAAAAAGTGAAGCATTTCACCCCGAATATAGGGAACCGCAAAAGAACTAAATGCACATCCCTGGCTTGGATCAAATCGCTCAATGGCGCGGATTAAACCAAGATAACCAATCTGTTCGAGGTCTTCGTAAGGCTCAGCGCACTGATGACTGACGCGATGCGCTATTTTTCGAACCAAACCTGCATTTAAGCGGACTAAATCATTACGCAACTTGATAGATGGCCTTTGCTTATATGCCATCAGCATCTCCATCCCGCGAGAGCGAAGCGATGAGGTTTGAGTAGCCATAGTGTGCTAAATATCCTGTGTCAGGGCGTTAAATCGTGATTTAAGTACATTGTCGGGATGTTGACTTAAGCACACCATCGTTGGATCACGGGACTCGGTCTATAAATTTCCTAAGAGACTCCGTGTATTCACACAGGCTGTTTAAATAGTTACTTCATGAGATATCCTTAACATCTATGCAGCATGGTATATCGACGCAATATTCTCTGTAGGTTTACCTACAGAATGAAAATTAATAGAAAATTAATTTATACTGCCTTTTCTACCCATATGAGTTGGGTAATGTGAGGCAGTTTTGGATAATTTACAGATTTCTATATCTGGTTTTTTCAATATTTTTGGAATTCGTCATAACACGCTGATGAATTGAGCAATCTTGAGACTCCTAGGTACATTTTTAACTAGGCTTTCTTGTAGATAGTCTTATAAGTTTCTTGCACTAAGAGTTCCCATCAAAGTTTGTCCATATAACTTTTTCTACAAAAGATTTTTTATAACAGGCTGCTGAATATAATCGGTAACTTTCACTGCGCACAGCCGTATTATCGAAAGTAGTTAGCGATCATCGATGATCGCTAACTACGAGCAATCGACGAGTGCATTCATCGATTGCTCCCATAAGTTACTGCCATCTGAAGTTTTCAGGGCTTACGTATGCCTTGAACCATATTCGCCAAGCTATATGAAGTGGCCCCCAAAGGCAAAGCCACCTTGATGTCCCATCTTAATAAATCATCAAGAAACATTAATACTGGATAGCACCTT
>CALBPH010000012.1 GCA_937899365.1 uncultured Leptolyngbya sp. | reverse complement strand
CGTAGAACCTTTGGGGATTATTAAGGATCTCAGCGATTTATCCTCCTTTACTGTCTCCCCAACTACAGGCCGTTGGTATTTCCACTATGAGGGTGGCGGTCAGTTTGATCCTGACTTTCTCACTGAGGAAACGGTTGGTTTTGCTGATGCAACCTTTGAAGCGACCTCAGCGGCTAATTTTCGCATCACCAGTTTAGGGGGCAGTGTGACCCCTTCGGAGAGTAACTTTCAGGTGATTGACCACGATGATGTTACCGGTGACGATCGCGGTGGCATTGCTGTTTCCGATTCCCATGTGTTTGTAACGGGCGATGGTGCCACTGGCTATGCAACTCTAGATCTATCGACTACTTCACAACCTATTCGATATGATGGCTTGTTTAGCGACATTGCGACAGGCACCGTTTATACCCTAGGTACCGACAGTACTACACCGCTGGTGCGTAGCACAGGTACGGTCAGCGTCACCCATCTGTTAGAAATTGATGGTTCTACAGGGGAGTTAACGGGTAACAGTACGGCTTTATCGAGTGCGATCTCACTCGACACAGACTCTAACAACGGCGATAGCGCTATTTTTGCCGGTCACGAGCGTGTGGTCATCTACGATAGCGACAGTGGTAACTTTTACGATATCGAGCTGCCATCGGGTACCGTCACAATCCTGGGTGATCCCGCCGTTCCGGCTCTGAGGGAAAGTGATAACTGGGCCTTTTGGGGCGTTGCCGAATATTTTGAGGATGAGCTATATGTTACCTATAGAAAAGACAATACCGACAGCATTGAGCGTCTTAGCCTAGTAGACGGCAGCACTGAGATTATTGCCTCGTTTGTTGATCTCGATGATTTGTCTTCATTTACCGTTTCCCCTGAAACCGGTCGCTGGTATTTCCACTATGAGGGCGGTGGCCAGTTTGACCCCGACAGGGTTACGTCAGAGACCCTGGGGTTTGCCGATGCGGTGTTTGACATTCCCAGTGAGGAGACCGGTCTTATCCTCCAGACCTATAACCTATTAACTGTGGACAGTAACCAGTCGGGTATCAAGGTCACTCAGCTCAGCGGTGCTCCTGGTGAAATCTATGAAATTGCCGTAGTAGAAACAGCCGCTGACGGCAGCATTAACGGGGTCGATAGCAATGCTCCTGATTATCTGAGTGAGGTACTCAACAACGCGAAGAGTTTGCTTTCCACCCTGCCCGATAGCGATATCTCAAATCTCAATCCGTCCCGATTACTTGAGGTTACTGAAGGCAGCAACCTACAGTTTATTCTTATCCGCAACGGCACCCTGGACTCCCTGATTCGAGAGGGTATTGGCGATGTGTCCTTTGCTGTGCCAAACAGTGGCGGTCAGTCGCCCATTTCAATTATCGGAAGTACAGATGCCCAATCCGCCCAAGTGACATTCCAGCCAGACGGTATTGATATACCGGTCATCCTGCAAATGGCTCTGACCGACGAGACGGCAGCCCTCGGCGCCGGTCTTCAGGGCACCGCTGAGGGTGAGATGATTGACCTGCGGGCCGAAACGGGTGAACTGACGGTCAATATTGAAGTCTATCGTGAGGCGGCTTTAGACAATCTGGTGGGTTTTTATCAGGTTGAAAACGAGCAAGGTCAGGTATTTGATGAGTTTGGCAATCTGCTTAATCCAGGCGATGAAGGCTATATCAAGGCCGCGATGCAGCAAAGCGTTACAGAGCTAAGCCTATCGGGAGAAAATGGCACTGTGATAACCAGCACGGCCACCATGATGGCAGGCAAACTGTTGTCTACATTTATTATTGTCGATGGCACCACAGAGCAACTACTGGATAGTGACATGGCGAATGATCCCACCGTGTACTTCAATCATCTGGGGGCTAACACCGACGGTCAGGATCATGTCCGGCTGATGGGTGACAATACCTTTGGTTTTGAGGATATGGCAGGCGGCGGTGACATGGACTTTGATGATGTCATTGCCCGAGTTTCGTTCGGTTAGAGGGTGCTATTGCCATAGCCGGTAGTCTATTTGAGTGCAATGTCCCTACCGGCTATAGCAAGTCTATTTAGGTGCAAACGCCTTGATACCATTGTTCAAACTCTAATTCCTTCCTCGGAGAGGCAACGGGGTAGGCCCCCCTTACTCCTCACTTCCCCACAAAACTCCCTTTAACCGGCCCTGGCTATGTCCATTCGTCATTTCTACCGCCGTCGCACTCACCACATACGGCATCCATAAGTACGTCCGCGCCTGCCCTCTTCCTTTGATCTCAATACAGCCCCGATCCTCAAACTGAAACTTGTCTTTGAGTAGCTCATAGCTGTCAGCACTCACCTGAATTCGCTCTACCACCCCATGGGACTCCATGCGGCTAGCAATATTTACCGCATCTCCCCACAGGTCATAGCTAAATTTCTTTTTGCCAATCACTCCGGCAACAACAGGCCCCGTATTAATCCCAATTCGTAACTTAAAAGGATGTTGTTTTACCGCCGCCTGCATATCTATCGCCATGGCCATTACCGCCTCAGCATGGTTCTCCATGGGTGCGGGCAGCCCACCCACCACCATGTAGGCATCGCCAATGGTTTTAATCTTCTCTAAACCGTGACGCTCTGCCAGCGTATCAAAAACAGAAAAAATATCGTTTAGCTGACAAACTAAATCCGTAGGGGCCGTGTGGGCAGCCAACTGGGTAAAGCCAACAATGTCCGCAAATAAGATAGTGACGTTTTCAAATCGAGAGGCAATGGCAGTACGGTTGGAGAGATCGTTTTTAAGGCGATTGGCAATGGCAACTGGCAACACATTTCGCAACAGCGCCTCGGTTTTCTCCTGTTCACTTCTCAAGGCAGCTTCTGCCTGTTCCCGTTCCTGCACCTCCTGGGAGATTTTGCCAAACATCGATGCAAATGCTCGGGTCACCTCCCCTAGCTCGTCCTGCCGGGGCTGTTTTAGGCTGTTAAACTCCGCTAGCTGGGGCTGATGCACCGCATCGGCTGCCTGGCACAGATCGTCGCGCAGCAGCAACAGCGGATTGATTAACATGCGCTCCAACATAAAAATAGTCACCAGGGTGACAAAGGCAGAAATCAGAATAACAATCAGAAAAATGCCAATGGAATATTGCAGCATATAGCGCTGAACAGAGGTGGCGTCGTGGCGAATCACCAATACATAGCGCTCTTGAAACTGACGGCTAGGCCAGGCCACATCGTAACGAGTTCCTGATACCGTTAACAGTCTCTCAATAGATCCTAGCCCACCCGCCGGAGCCGAGAGCGTGGGCGCATCCCCAAATGAATCTACGAGCTGTCCACGGATATCGTAAAGTGCTGCTCCCAAAATTATCGTGTCAGGGCTGAGGGTGCTTTGGGCCTCTGCCAATAGGCTAGTTGACAGCATATCGGCCATCACATTTGCCTTGAGGGTTAGCAGCACTTCTTCTGAAATTGCCTCTAGCTCTTTTAGTTTGTCGGTCCGTCGCTGGTGATAGGACGGAATAAATACTAAAAATTCAATCGCCGCTAGACTCAAAAAAATCGACGTGACAATTTTTCGGGACAGCTGAGATTTCAACAGTCCTAATGATGTCTGTAAAACACTAACCATGGTTACGGTCAACCACCACAACGTTCACTGTCTATTGTCTATATAGATGTAATTCCCACTGATGATGAAAGATGCACCTGATGTTGTGGCGGCCAAGTAATAGGCCAGCCCCCTTGTATTGAATTGTACAAAGACTCCCTGGGCACTTCCTGAAAATTGGGCAAGTATCCCCTGAGGGGAGGTTTAGCAAACCAAGAGCAGCCACCAGGCCCATGCGTTAGACTAATGTGAATTCACCCTCATTTATAAAGAGCTAGGCAACTGCTATGACCCTTGCTGTTCCGCCCCTAACCTCACTACGGCTGCAAGAAATTCCCAGCCTCACTTACCAGTCGGCCACCGATCGCTTTGATGCGTCCTGGGCTGCCCCACTATCCACACTGCTGGGTCTGGGGCGGGCAGCAGGTGCTGACTTTATTGAATTTTTCCTAGAGCGGCGCAACTACATTAGCTGCCTGGCCGAAGATGCCGCCATTACTAGCATTTCCCCGACGCTGACCACCGGAGCGGGGGTACGGGTGTTTAAGGGCAAAGCCGACTGCTATGTCAGCACCAATGACGTTAGCTTCCATGGTCTCAAAGCCGCCCTTGAGAAGGGGCTATCGATTATGGGGCTGCTGCTACCTGCCACGTCGGCCTATGTGCCCGAGGTAACGCTAGAAATGTTTCGGGACTATGCCAGCACCAAGGAAAACTGGCTAGCCAACTGTAGCTCCATGCAGGTCATGGGGGATGTACTGCTGGGGGCCAACGCCTCGGTGGAAAAAGTAGCTAAGCACTTGCAAGCGCGACGCACTGCCTACTTCAGGGACTGGCAGGAAGTGCTGGTGGCTAGCAGCGACGGCACGTTTGCTCGCGATATTCGCCTCACCCAGTCCGCTGGCGCAAATGTTCTCTGTGCCGATGGCGAGCATCGTTCTTCTATCGGTCAGCGTTTGGGTAACACCAGCGACCCCAGTTTCCTCACGGCTTGGGACTATGGCACCACCGCTGAGGAACTGGCCGAGTCTGCTGGCAAAATGCTCTACGCCGATTAT
>CALBPH010000011.1 GCA_937899365.1 uncultured Leptolyngbya sp. | reverse complement strand
ATGAACCATGCGGATATTGTCCATTGCTCGCGCAATCGGGTAAATATTTTGGTGGAGTTGCGATCGCACAAAGCCGTTGCTAATCTCACCCCAGATTTTGACAAATTCAAAAAACTGAACTGCCAGGGTGTTATCGTCACCAGTGCAGGCGACGCCCCCTACGATATTGTCTCCCGCTATTATGTTCCCTCCATGGGGATTCCAGAAGATCCGGTCACGGGGTCTTCCCACTGTTCCTTAGCCCCCTACTGGCAGGCCAAGCTGGGCAAAGACAAAATGGTGGCTTACCAAGCCTCAACCCGTGGAGGGGTGATTCATGTAGAATGCACTGCTGAGAGAATTTACATTAGTGGTCAGGCGGTTACTGTGATGCGAGGAGAGCTGTTGTTGTAATGTCAACCTAGGCGACTCGTTTTAACATCACCGGACTCTGACCTAAGGTAACCCCACGGCGCTGTGGTTTAACCGGGCTTTTATTAACCAGTGCCAACGACGTTGTTGTTAATACCGTACTCAACACTAGCTTTAACTCCATTAGCGCTAGCGCTGACCCTACACAGCGTCTGACTCCGTTACCAAACGGAATAAACTCATAGGGTGAAAAAGTCTTCTCTAAAAAACGGTCGGGGTTAAATTCCTGAGGGTTGTTATATATCTCTGGATGCTGGTGGATCAGATAAATGCATCCCATGAGCAGGGTGCCCGCTTCGATGGGGTAGCCCATTAGTTCCAAGGGAGTTTCTGCCCGTCTAGGAAATGTGAGTGCGGCTACGGGGTAGATGCGTAGGGTTTCATTACACACGGCATTTAGATAGGGCAGTCGAGTGATCGCTAGGGGATCGCTACAGCCGTTAAGTTCATCCATCAGCCGGCGGTAGATGTCTGGTCGTGAATAAATCCAGTACAGGGCCCAGGTCAGGGCGGTGGCCGTTGTTTCATGGCCCGCCACCAGCAGCGTCATCAGCTCATCGCGCAGTGATATATCGTCCAGCCCTTCGCCCGCTTCGTCCCGAGCGGTTAATAATAGCGAGAGAACATCGTCTCGGTTGCTAATATCCTGGCTACGGCGCTCACGAATTTCGTCGTAAATGATGCGATCGCACATTTCAGACATTTGCTGGACTCGGTGTCCCGGACTCCAGCTACCCAGATCTTTGCTTAAAAACGGAAAAAATATCAGCAACGAGGCCAATGGGCTAGACACCATATCAAGCCGCTGAGCTAGGGACTGTTGTAGCAGCTCATAACGCTCTCCTTGAACCAGACCAAACACCGCCTGCAAAATTACCCCCATCGTAATTTTCTGCATCGACGTTCGTGCAGAAAACGGCTGATCCAATTGCCAGGAGGCCGTCATCTTCTTTGTAATAGTGCAAATCAGTTCGCTATAAACCTTCAGCCGCTCCCCATGGAAGGGCGGCATAACCAGTTTGCGATGGCGACGGTGGTTAGCACCGCTGAGTAAAATTAGAGAGCGGCTGCCCAATAGGGGCGCGACATTACGATTGGCTTCACCGGGGGCCGTAAGCTCAGATGTGGTGTCGTGGGTCAAAATATATTGCAGGGCCTCTGGATGGTTCACAAACACAAAACGATCCTGTGTTGTCGGAGAGATCGGGGCAGCAAAAAAATTCCCATAACGCTGCCGGTTGGTTTCCATATATCCAATGGGGTTCAGCGCCCACTGCATAATTTGTAAGCTTTTGGGCGTAGTTGAGTGTTGGATAGTTGGCATAGTTTGGCCCGTAGAGACCAATAACAGTAATTATTTTAACCGTTCAAAATTTGTTGTCTATTCAAGACAAAGAGCCTTAAATATCCGCTAGTGTCTGCCGGTAGCTTAGCGACATAGCGCCATTTGTCAGAAAAACCTTAGCCCTCAGCTATGGGGCATTCAGCTTGTATGTTGTACAATCAATACCCCGTATTCCCTGCATCACAGCCATAATTATGACTGCCCTCAGCGTTAACCTTAATAAAGTTGCCCTGCTCCGCAACTCTCGCACCCTTGGCATACCCAGTGTGGTCACAGCGGGGGAAACGTGTATTCGAGCCGGAGCCTATGGCCTGACGGTACATCCCCGCCCAGATGAACGACACATCCGCCGTCACGATGTCTATGATTTAGCCGATCTTCTAAAAGACCATCCCACCATTGAGTTTAATATCGAAGGCAACCCGCTAGAAGCCGGGTTTATGGAGATTGTGCGCGATGTGAAACCCAACCAGGTGACCATGGTACCTGACGATCCCAAGCAGTTTACCTCCGACCATGGCTGGGATATTGCTAAGCATGGCGACACCCTGGTGCCAATCATCAAAGAAATCCAGACCCTAGGGGCACGGGTGAGTCTGTTTATGGACCCAGACCCGGAGCAGATTCGTTTGATCAAAACGCTGGGGGTAATGGAGGGACCAACAGAAACCCGCATTGAACTCTATACCGAACCCTATGCAACAGCCTCCCGTGAGGGCACCCAGGATGAGCTAGAGACCCAGCATACTAGCTATGTGGTGGCGGCAAAGGTAGCAAAGGACTGCGGTCTGGGGATCAATGCTGGCCATGATTTAAATCTGGAGAATCTGCCTCAGTTTTTGCGGATTCCCAATATTTTGGAAGTGTCCATCGGCCATGCGCTGACGGCAGATGCACTAATGATGGGTCTAGAAACGGCAGTAAAAGCCTATTTGGATGTGATTGCAACCGCCAATCAGCAACACTCTTAGGGAACAACTATGGATAACCCTCCTATCTCTCGTCATTTTACGGGGACTCCCTGGGAACCCCAGGTTGGGTATTGTCGTGCCATTCGAGCGGGCAACCAAATCTTTATTTCAGGGACAGCCCCCGTGGATGATGCAGGCAATACCGTTGCCCCTGGCGATGGCTATACCCAAGCCAAGCGTTGTTTTCAGATCATTCAAGAGACACTGCGGGCAATGGGGGCAGATCTGTCAAATATTGTGCGAACTCGCATGTATGTGACAGATATTAGCCGTTGGGAAGAGTATGGTCAGGCCCATCAGGAGGCCATGGGCGCTTATCCACCGGCAACTGCCATGGTAGAAGTAAGTGCTCTGATTAACCCAGATATGCTAATTGAGATTGAGGTAGATGCTCTGGTGTTTTGAGCTATTGCCAAGCCGCTAGAGCACGTTCTGCAAACCAGATACTGCCCATCAGAATCATCAAACCTGAGATGCCATAACGGAAAATAACGTCCCCTTTCTTATTCTGTAAAAGACGGAGTCCGTAAAAGACTAACACCACAATTGTGATTTGTCCCAGCTCTACGCCGATGTTAAAACTAGCCAAAGATAGCAGCAGATTGCCTTGACTTTGGGTGAGGTCTCGCAAAATGTTGGCAAAGCCCAATCCGTGAATGAGGCCAAACCCAAATGTGAGCAGGGGGCGATGGTTAATCTGTTTTCGCCACAGATTTTCCGCCGCCACATAGACAATGGATAGGGCAATGACACTTTCTACCAGAGCGGTTGGTAATGTGACAATATTCAGCACAGCCAGGGTGAGGGTGAGGGAATGGGCGATGGTAAAGGCCGTAACAATTTTGAGTAGCTGAGATAGATTGCCTCCTGGTAAGAGTAGGGCGACTAAAAATAAAATATGATCGTAGCCGGTAAAGATGTGCTCTACGCCGAGCTGGAGGAAGCTAACGATCTGCTGGTGCCACGACAGGGAACCTGATGCTATGTCTACTGTGTTGTTTTCAGGTGTAAAGACAATATTGCGAGTGCGGTTCCCTTGGGTAATGGTGGCCAGACATTGGGTTTGGTCAAGCTCGGGGGCAAACAAACCATAACGGATTGAGAATGTTTGTGGAGGGTTGGGCCATCGATAGGTCAATGAAAAAGTGCTGTGGGTGATTCTCTCATTAGACTGTGAAGATACTGCTGGATCCAGGATGAAGGTTCCTGGTACGCCGGTCTCATTGGTTAAGACAATGGTGCTGCCTAGATGTTGTTCCAGTTGGCGATAGTGCTGGTCGATCTCTAGCTGAGATAGGGCCTTGTCGCCATTATCGTCGGCAAAGTCTAGAAGTGTGGTTGGGATAGAGAGGGTGATTTGGGCATCTGTGTCAGCTAAAATTACGTCTGCTACGGCTAGGTCGGCCCAGTGGGCGCTGGCGGTTGCGATCGCAAGATTGCCAATCCATACAATAGCCAGCATACTTAAGCAGCTTTTTTGAAAAAAGCGAACAAGGCGTTTCATAGGACTATTGAACTAAATACAACAATTTTTGAGGGGAAATAATGGCTTCTCCCCTTAGACGAAATGCTCAGAAGACGGTGTGGGCTAATGGCTAAGCCCCCAGATCTGCCGATCTCGCTGACTAAACGTAGGATCTGTGGCTTGAGCAGATTGAAAATATTGGCTAGCGGCCGACTCATTTCCCAGCTGTTGTTCAATTAATCCAGCACGATAAAAACTCACCGCATTACGACTCCCCTGGGCAATCACTGTTTGCAACGCCTGTTGAGCTTCTTTCCAGCGGTCTAACCGCATCAGTACCCAGGCATAGGTGTCTAAGGTCTCTGCATCCTGACGTGTTTGGAGGTCAGCTTCCATTAGTTCCAGGGCTTCCGGCAGATCGGCTTTATTCCCTCGGGCTAATAACAGCTGAGCCAGGGCACGACGATGGCCAAAGGTCTCTAGATCCTGATGCTGTCTGAACTGATCTTCAGCCTGTTGCCAGAGTTGCTGAGCATCTGTTTGATTCCCTTGGAGATTGGCAACTTGGGCCATCCCCTGGAGAGCCACATGGTCCCAAACATTGGCATAGTCTTGGGACGTAAATACCTGGGAATAAAGCTTTTGGGCTGAACGGTAATGGCCTTGACGAGTCTCTAGCGCTGCCATTTGGACTAATGCCAAAGCATATCGAGGCAGAATTTCTAAGGCTTCTTGGTAGAGTTGACGTGCGGTTTGGTGGTCACCACGACTGGCGTAGAATCGACCCATTAAGGTACGAGTCCAGGCAGAACTGCCTGCTTCCTGAGGTTCTTCTGCCTTGAGAGCGGCTTCAAAATCTCTGATAGCCTCGTTATCTTGGCCCTGGGCCACATGGACTAGACCTCGAAGCGTCAAGGCACTGAGGGTCGGTACTCGTTCTACTAAGGTATTCGCTACTGCTTGAGCTTCAAGTAGGTTACCTTTACCCAGGTGCGCCGTGATTAAAATCGATTGAGCCTGTTCCGAGTAGGGTTGGGTCGCAAGGACCTCGTTAGCCAGAAAAATGGCTTGCTCAAAGTCGTGACGGGCTTCAGCGACTTTAGCTTGAACCAGTTGAGCTCCCTGGTTATTAAAAGGGAGTTTTTGCAGAGATTGTTCAGCAGATTGTTCAGCCAGCAGATACCAGTTGGCGTCGCCAGTGGCGCGGGCTAGCTTAAGATAAGTGCTGGCCAGGTCGGCTTGACTAAGACCGTCGGTTGGCGTCTGGCGGATGCGGCTTTTATGAAACGCCAGCTCTTGTTCCAGCTGGCCCGTAACATCAGTCTTATTAGGAGAGGAGAAAGGGTAGTCGTAGGGCGTTGACGACAGGAGTGGTTTGAGTTGGTGCAGCGTGGTGGCAATAACGAGGATGCCAATGCCCCAAATGAGCTGTCGACGACGGTTGTTGTAGAAATGAAGTTTTAGGGTTGAAAGCATGGTTATCTAGGGGATAACAATGTGGGTGACTTATCTTACGGTTGATGGTGTGTTACGCTGCTCCACATTTTCTCCACACCATCAGAGAGAAATTGTCTCTCTGCGAAAAATTGGAGCAGCGAGTTCTAGCATCCCTCTCTCTAAGAAGAAAAGAGAGGGATTTAGCAGAGGCCTAGTTGGGCAATGCCAAGTAAGGAAAGGCAGACTCTAATGGCTGATGTCCCTGGGCAGGATTTCCAGGTTCCCCTTCATAGGAGACATTATCTGATGTAATTGCCCCATCAGAAAGAACACTTAGCGTAATGTCAATGACGTCATCTTTTAGCATGCGACCGCGAACGGGACTGCCTAGGGTATTGAGATCATTGGCGTAGCCGCTGGGGCCGCTGGTGTCAATGCGCATAACATCCGGGAGGAACGCTCCTAGAAGGGCATTGGCCCGCTCTTCACTATTACCCAGGGCAAGCAGAGTATTTTTAGCTTCGCTGACGATGGGGCCAGCGATGTCGGCGGCAGGTTGTTGGCCTGCTAGGGCAGCGGCTTCAAAGTCAGGGCCGACGCTATTGAGGGCATTTAAAAAGTCATTGGTGAGAACGAGACCTTCATTAATGGCAGGGCGAGCCAGGCGTTCGACTTGAACGTACTTACCATCGGCATTAGGGGTGGAGATAGTCGTCCAGATGTCAAACACATCGCTGTGGGTGCGGCCTTGTAATAGCTTTTTAGGGACACGCACTGCAATGGTGTTGACGTTATAGCCAGTCGTGAAATCGACAGCTTTGCTGGCGTCGCGGAAGCCTACCGCAGGCCCGATGCCAGCGGCTCCAGCTCGAACGCGGAAGAACTGTTCAACATCAAAGAAGAAAGGATCTTCTCGCAATCCGGCAAAGACTGATAGATTTTCACCACCGAGTCTGACATTTTTTACACTAGCGGAGTTATTCAGTAGAGGGGTGGTAATAGCTTGACCCTTGATAGCTTTACCGTTTTTGATGGCAGTGACGGTGACTTCTTGTTCATTTTGGTTGTTAGGGGCACCAAACTCAAAACGCAGAGTCATATCTGGCTGGCCAGCGACGGTTGCATCTTTGTTGGCAACAGAGTTAATGTGGAATTCGTAGCGGGCGTTAGTACTAAAGTAATATTGTTGTCGAGCTACGGAACGGGGATTGGTGTTCATCACGAGAATCAGATCATCCTCGGAGGCATTGGGGTTTTGATCTTTTTCTCTAAATGCATAGACATCAGTAATGTTAAGGTTACGACCCTTAACATCAACTTCTCCATCATCATGGTCAGAGGCACTAATAAACGTAGCGGCTCCACCCAGGGTAAGTGTGGTAGCCAGAATGACACCGCTGAGTTTAAGCCAGGTGTGGCGCTTGGTGAGTTGGCCTAAAGTGTTTTGCAAAGAATTTATCATGGTTCACTTTCTCCTGTTGGGAAACGAATAGAATAGGATTTGAGAAATTTCACGCATTTCAAAGCAGACCCGGTTGCTTGGGAGCATGGGCCATGACAACATATAAAAAGTCGTCAATACTGTCAGAGCAGTTGATTTCTGCCTTTGTTAGTAGCGATGATTTTGTTCAATCTGAATGGGTATACGCCAGGTCTGGCGAGTTGGATCTCTCGGTTTCAAAAAAAAGTTGAAATAAATGGCCAAACTACAATCCAAGGATGAAACCGAACTCATTCAACGCATGGTGCAAGGGGACCAAGGAGCCCTCAGCCAGCTTTATGATCGCTATGCTCGAGTAATGTATTCGTTGGCGTTCAAAATATTGGGCTCGGTGGAAGAGGCGGAGGAAGTGGTCCTGGATGTGTTTGCTAAGGCATGGCGAACGGCAGCCCGTTATGACGCTAGCCGCAGTCGAGTGGATTCTTGGTTGTTTTTGATGACCCGCAGTCGGTCGTTAGATCGGTTACGGCAGCGGCAGCGGCAAACCAAGGTAGTTGAGGCGGCCACTAATACGGCTCAGGTGAGTTCGTCTAATCTTCCTGATGAAGCCTTAATGATTGACGAGCGGCGAACATTTGTGACTGAGGCGCTGACTAAGCTACCCGATGAGCAACGTCTGGTGATTGAGCTGGCCTACTATCAGGGCTACAGTCAGTCCGAAATTGCAAAGCACACGGGGTTGGCCCTAGGGACAGTCAAGACGCGGATTCGATTGGGCTTGCGCAAGTTGAAACAAACATTAGCTTAGGATCAAAAACGTTAAGAAAGAATAATAGATCCAAACTAGGATGGCGAGCGTATACCTAATTAGCCGAACTCTATATATCAATGCTTATTCCTCGAACGCCGGGTTATTATTAAAGACATGACATCTCCTGAACCTTACCCAAATGTTGACGCCGCTGACACGGCTGCCCTCTACGCCCTAGATGCGCTAGAGGCTGATGAGCGTAAGCAATTTGAGCAGGTTTTATCAGATAGCGGTGAGCTGACCCAGGCGGTTCATGAGTTTGAAGAGACAGCGGCAGTATTGGCGTACAGCGCTCTGTCTGTGCCGATGGCAGAAAATTTAAAGGAGCGCTTATTCCAGCGCATTGCCGCTGAACAGGTGGGACCGAGTTCGGCCTTGATAAAACTGCTAGATTTCTCCATTGCTGAGCTAAAGCAGCAGATAGCTAAGTTAAGCTGGTCATTGATGCCGGGGAACTCAGGAGCAGAAGTTGCGACCTGGCAAGTAGATAAAGGGGAGCGCGAAGTTGCTTTTTTTGTCCGTAAAGCCAGTGGCGGTTTATTTCCGAATCATGCCCATGCTAGTGGCGAAACGGTGCTGGTGTTAGATGGAGACTTTGTTGTAGGTAGTCAAATTTATGGTGTAGGAGAACGAGTGTCATCACCTGGGGGAACAAGCCATCAACCGGAAACGCAGCATGGTTGTCTGTTGTTCTGTGTGTCCTCGATGGACGATGAAATTTTAGATACTTGAGCTCTTTTTAACTTCCCTTTCCCCTTTACTTCCTCTGACTATCCTTCGCTGAAACATCTGTTTAATCTAATCTCTAACTCACAATATTCTCATCCCTAACTAACAATATACAGATATCAGATGTCGATTCTGATTTTGTCGAGTTAGTATTAGAGACATGAATCCTTCTGAGCCCTATCCAAATTCTGATGCCGCAGCCGCGCTCTATGCCCTTGATGTGCTAGAGGACGACGAGCGTGAGCAGTTTGAGCAGGCTCTATTTGATAATGTAGAACTGGGTCAGACGGTGCGTGAGTTTGAAGAGACGGCAGCGGTATTGGCCTATGGTGTTCCGCCTATGGCGCTGGCAGCTGATCTGAAAGATCGGCTATTTCAACGGATTGCCGATCAGTCTATTGGGGCGAGTTCGGATTTATTGCGGCTATTAGAGTTATCCATTGCTGAGCTAAGGCAGAAAGCCGCTGAATTGAGCTGGTCTTTGTTACCTGGCAAATCAGGGGTAACGGTGGCCACCTGGCAGACAGATGAAGTGTCTCGAGAGTCGGCATTTTTTGCACGGAAGGTGGGCAAAGGTCTGTTTCCAAATCATTACCATGCTAGTGGGGAGACTGTACTCGTATTGGAGGGAGACTTTATTGTAGATGGCCACGCATATCACACAGGTGAACGGGTGTCTGCGCCTGGGAAGACGAGCCATCAGCCGGAATCGATGAGTGGATGTTTGTTGTTATGTGTGTCGTCGATGGATGATGACATTCTGGATGTTTGAGAGCTTTTTCTAAGAGGTATATCTTGGATTCAGCTGTTATTCTACTAAATATTTGATAGAGACAATACTTGAAAATAATTGTTGCTAACCTTTGATTCCTCTTATGTCACGTGCATTTCAGACTGAGTATATATCCATAGCTTCGATTTCTAGATCCAAATTTTAACTGACTTAAGATCAGTGATGGATAAAAAAGCTGTTGCTGATTTAGAGGCTGAACCGATCAGTTAACTGTGTCGTAGGGCAGCACCTTACAGATAAAATCATTCCGAGGCTCAGCCACGCCAGAGATATGACTAATTGGCTCTTTACCGCTCGTCAGCGCTTTGCTCCATGTCAAACCAATAACTGGCATAGCTACATCCAATTCTCCGGCTTCACCCACGTCACCGAAGTCATTACCCTAGACAGCATTCTTTGCCCCGATCTCATCGATACTCTCATTGATGAAGACTGGTCCCATAATGTTCAAGCAAACTACCGTATCACCTGGTTCACCAAGCTCGCTTATCTCCGTCAACGCATCAGCTGGCGACCAGGGAAAGACCAGCTACTTGCCATCCTTGAACACCCCACCTACATTTACGACGTTCCCCCCGCATTCGCATTCTGTGGTTTTGATATCCTTGATGGTGATGACGGCAATAGTGTTTTAACTAACTGTGGTAAATTTCCTGGCATCTTCAACCCGTCAGACGTTAACACATTTGGACTGCTGTCAGATTTAGACCATGCCAACACTATCGCGGCCCAAATCCGTGCCGACTTCCCTGATGACCCCCACTGTCACAACTGCCGC
>CALBPH010000010.1 GCA_937899365.1 uncultured Leptolyngbya sp. | reverse complement strand
ATTGTCCAGTTTGTTGTTGTTGAGGTTGCAAATCCCCTTAACGACGGCAGAATACAATAGCCAAGACTCACGCCCCCTGGTCAACATCATGGGACAGCCTAAATTTCTGGTGGCTACCCTGGGAAGTACGGTTAGCTATGGTGTGATGGTGTTTGTTATGACCGCCACGCCGTTGGCCATGGCGGTAGAGTCTCATTCTTTTGGTCAAACGGCGTCGGTCATTCAGTGGCATGTAATTGGTATGTTTGGCCCTTCGCTGATCACTGGATGGCTCATTAAGCGACTGGGGGTATTGCAAATCATTGTGACCGGGGCGGTGTTAAACCTGGGCTGTATGGGGTTAAATTTGGCCGGTACTAGCTTTTGGCACTTTGCCACGGCTCTCTTTTTATTGGGTCTCGGCTGGAATTTTATGTACGTGGGCTCTACGACGCTACTGACAGAGACCTATAGTCCCGCTGAGAAAGGACGGGTACAGGCCATCCATGACTTTGTAGTGTTTAGCTTTGTTGCGTTGGTTACGTTTCTCTCAGGTCGCATATTTTATCGATTTGATTGGACTATTCTCAATCAGATGAGCTGGCCGCTGGTGCTTTTTACCCTGCTGGTGGTGGTGTGGCTACAGCAAAAACGGCTGCACAGTCAGCGCATGGGTTAAGACGCGGAGGTTTGTTGGTGAATCAAGGCCATGGCGGCGAGCTTAAATGTTTGACTGATTTGCCCAGTGCCTAGATATCGGGCTTGGGAAAAACCGCCGTCGATTAGCATTGTTAGCTGGGTGGCCAGGGTTTGGGGCTGGCTGAGGCCGACGGCTTTGGCTAGGATGGAGATGCGATCGCAAACCATTTCCTTATGCGCCACCACCACCTGTCGCGACAAATGCTCCGCATCTGCAAACTCGCTAGCCGCCAATAAAAACGGACAGCCCTGCCACTCAGGTTGCTCCAGCAGCCATGCAATATAATCAATCACCCCAACCAGCTGCGCCATCGGCGTAGGCTCGCAGTCTGCCAACGCCACCTCCAGCAGCTGCCAAAACCGCTGATTTCGACGCTCCAAGTAAGCCTGAATCAGCACATCCTTTGACGGAAAGTAGCGATAGAGACTCGTCTTCGCAATTTTCGCCGCCGCAATCACTCGGTCAATCCCCACCGCATGCAGACCCTGCCCATAAAATAACTGGTCCGCCACATCTAGAATGTGCTCCTTGAGGGGCTTATCAGAGGCAGCAGACTTGCGCGGCATAGTCTAAAAATAGATAAAAATCCATTGACATGATACAGAACTGTCTGTTATAAATCAAACAAGGATAAATACTGACCTGTTTGTTTCAATACTCAGGCTCGAGCCACACCTAACAAATTGATGCCGTTGCTGATCCTCAGGGTGATTTTATCTGCAAGGTGCTGCCCTACGGCATATCTAACCGATCGGTTCATCCCCTAAATCAGCAACGGTCATAAATTGATTCCCCTCAGAATCAGTGCCGTCTTATCATCTTCCAACGGGAGATTTCCCATGTCTAAACATCTCTGCTATTTCATGCTTTCCCTTGTCTTAACCGGTGTGCTCGCCAGGGTAGAAGCAACTCTTTCGGCCAATCCCCAAAGTCATTTTGCTCAGCCGCTCCCCACCAACTTAATCTGGAGCAATGCGAGTTTGGCGAATTCGAGCCAATCATCAAACAACAGCGGCGAAACCAGCCGCTAAAATTAAAGCTGAGACACCTCTCTTCATCGGCATGAAACAGGCATGAAACAGTTTAAGCAGGTCGAAGTTACCAGCCGCCAATGAGTGTGCACACACCCGTGGCTAAACTGCCCCACATCACCCACATCAACATCTCCGACGGCGGCGTCCCCAAACTTCCCATATCCCAAATACAAATCACCCCAGACGGACTGATGGGCGATCGGCAACGCAACCTCAAATACCACGGTGGCCCAGACCGTGCTGTCTGCCTCTGGTCCGCCGATATCATCCAAACTCTCCAAACCGAAGGTCATCCCATTGCCCCCGGTAGCGCTGGCGAAAACATCACCATAGCCGGTCTCCCTTGGGAACAGATTAGCCTCAATAGCCAACTTCAACTGGGTGACACTGTTCGTCTACTCATCACCGACTACGCTCCACCCTGTCGCACCATTGGCAAGTTCTTTAGCGACCGCCGCTACAGCCGCATTAGCCACAAACATCATTCCGGCATCAGCCGTCTCTATGCCCGTGTTTTAGCCCCTGGTACCGTAAGCGTAGGCAATCGCGTACAAATAGGATAAAAACTAACCATTAGGGTTAGGCCACAGCATCCGTCATTCACCCCTTAAGGCACAGGCCCCAGCAACCGCAGCCCAGTCGCCCCTGAGGGCCACCACCTGCCGACTAACTTCCCATAGGAGCCACATTCCATGTCAAATCTTCGCATTCTGATTGTTCTTACCTCCCATGACCAACTGGGTGACACCGGGCAAGCCACGGGTTTCTGGCTAGAAGAACTTGCAAATCCCTATTACATCTTTCTAGATGCAGATGCAGCGGTTACCCTGGCATCTATTCAAGGGGGACGGGCACCGCTAGACCCTAAAAGTCATTTAGACGAAAGTCAAACCGATGATACTAAAAGATTTTTAGCCGATAGCGCTGCCCAAGACCGATTAGCCAACACCATCGCCATCGACCAAATTAATGCAGATGACTATGACGCAATTTTTCTACCTGGTGGCCACGGTACCATGTGGGATTTTGCTACCAGTTCTACGCTGAGAAATTTGATTGAAGCGTTTGATCAAAAAGAGAAAATTATTGCAGCGGTCTGCCATGCCCCCGCCGGACTGGTGACGGTAAAAACAGCCTCAGGTGAACCTTTAGTCAAAGACAAAGTCGTCACGGCCTTTACCAATAGTGAAGAAAAGGCCGTGGAACTAGATACCGTTGTTCCGTTTCTGTTAGAAACCCGTCTGCGGGAGTTAGGAGCCAAATTTGAGTCAGGGCCAGATTGGGGCCCTCTGGCTAAACAAGATGGTAACTTGATTACCGGTCAAAACCCGGCCTCTTCAGGGGCAGCGGCTAAGGCCGTTTTGGCAGCATTGGTGTGAGTTTCAGCCATGGGGGAGAGGCCAGTTTCTCCCTGACTCTCCCCCATGGCTGTCCCATTGTGAAATTGCGTTATGAAACCATCAATACAATAAAAATTGTTCCTGCAAATAAAGAAATTAGCTCCATAGCCCCCCATTATCAGAAGCGTTAGGGGTTACTTTTAGCTTTTAATTTTTGACATTATCCCACTTGAACACATATACGCTAGAATGCTGAAGCGAAGAATGTCGGTGAAATTAAATAAAGTATGCTCGGAGCAATTCTTGGAGATGCGATTGGTTCTGCCCATCAGCGCAATAAGATCCAAGATTTTGAATTAATCACCCCAAATAGCCATTGGACAGAAAATACAATTTTTACGCTGGCTACTGCGGACTATCTACTCTATGGCGGGGAATACGAAGAAAGCTATTCCCGTTGGTATGAGTGGTACCCCAAAATAAGGGGAAGGTACAACAACAGTTTTAGCGAGTGGGCTAAGACAAATGGCGCAAAACCTTACTACAGTTGTCGTAATGACGGAGCGGTACGGGCAGTTCCCATTGCCTATGCCTTTGACAACCTGAAAGAGGTGATGGAAGAAGCTGAGCGCTCAGCCATGGTGAGTCACAATCATCCGGAAGGGGTAAAGGGAGCCCAAGCAACCGCTGCTGCTGTCTTTCTAGCCAATGCAAAGGCTCCAAAGGAGACCATTTCAGATTTACTTACCAGTATTTTTGGCTATAACTTTCAGGCATCTTACAAATCTCTGCAACAAGACTATCAATACAGCACCCTAGCCACAGACACAGTAGAAGCTGCCATTCTGGCATTTTTACACTCTACAGACTTTGAAGATGCAATTCGGAAGGCTGTTTCCCTAGGTGGTGATGCTAAAACTCTGGCGGCCATTGCAGGCGGCATTGCTGAGGCATTTTATCCTAAAGTTCCCAAATCGTTACAGAAATGGGGATGGGAACTGCTAGACGAAGGTCAGCAGGACCTGATTGGTGAATTTCAGGCTGAGTTTCTGACGGAAGCGGCCCAGACCAGAGCGGCTTGACTATCGACCTATGCCCCCAGGTGATGCGCCCTCTACACCTGCCAATATACCCATTGTTGACTTTTCTCGGTTTCTGTCAGGTAACCCAACAATTCGATGGGCCGTTGTGCAGGAAATTTTTCAAGCCTGTCACGAAGTTGGTTTTCTCTACATAAAGCATCACGGCATTCCCGCAGACATGATTGAACAAGCGTTCAATCAGTCCCGCTTATTTTTTGAGCTGCCCTTAGACGAAAAACAGAACATTGCTTGGTCTAGTGAACATAGCAATAGTGGCTACATAGGCATCGAACGAGAGTCCCTTGATAACGCTCAACCAGGCGATCTTAAGGAAGCTTTTAATATTGGCAACGAAAGTGTCGTTACGGCCAGTGGCCCCTCGCCAAAGGTCAACCGTTGGCCCACCGGGCAGCCAATGTTTTATCAAACTATTAGCGACTTCTTTGAGATTTGCTCTGCGGCTGTAGAGCAAATTTTACGAGCGTTTGCCTGTGCTCTTTCGCTGCCTGCAGACTATCTGGTCGAACGTCACCAAACCCATGATTACACCCTAAGGCTGCTTCACTATCCGCCCCTAACCAAGCCATCCTTATCAGGTCAGCTACGGGCAGGTAGCCATTCTGACTACGGTTCACTCACCCTACTCTTTCAAGACAATATGGGTGGCTTAGAAGTACAGACAGCTAACGGTCATTGGATGACTGCACCCACGGTCCCTGACGCAATTTTGATTAATACAGGGGACTTAATGGAACGGTGGAGCAACAATGTGTTTCGCTCTACTAAACATCGGGTAAAACTGCCTGAAGCAGCCCAGACCCAGCAACACCGTTACTCCATTGCCTTCTTTTGTCAGCCCGATGCCGATACTGATATTGTCTGCTTACCCAGCTGTCAAAGCGATCAGAATCCTCCCCAGTACGCTCCTGTAAAGTCAGGAGACTATTTGCTTGGCCGTTTAAGGGCAACCTACTAAACCGTTGTGTAGCAGACGGCTGTTGTAACCTATGGGTGCAGAGCCAAAGGCCCTGTCCCTAGCTGAGGCAGCCTCTATGGGTTCTGCCAGTGGGCTAAACAAACCGTGAAAGGACAAAACAGCAGACACTGGGAATGATGGAGAACGCGAGTAAAACAGAGCTGATCACTAAAACAATCGTGACCAAAAACCATTTTTCAAACCATTCATTAATCAGAGCTTTAGCTGGCTCCGTAGGCGAATAAAGTACGTCTACGGAGTCTCCTTTGGTATAGGTCAGGTGACCGGACCAGGTAGCTGGTGAAAATTCATAGGACCCGGCCTGAGGTATCTGATATTCAATCACGGGTTTATAGACCGTATCACCGTCATTCACTTTCTCAAGCACCTGGGTGACGGTGCCAGTGGCAGGAGATAGGTTAGCAATCCAGCTGATGCGGTTATTCAACCAGACGATAGAACCTAATAGAGCCGCGCCGGGGATAACCACCAATGATAAAAACGCAAGGGCTGCTCTTTTTAATTGCTTTTCTGGTCTGGCACCGAGGAAATCAATCGCAAGGGGATATTTCCAGACCTTGCCTTTACTTGCCTGAATGGCGGCAACAATGGGAAAGGCCAGGCGTAGCGCAAATAGTACGGGTAATAAGGCGGCCCCCACTAGGGTAATTAGTAAAACCAGGCTATAGACTGTAGATGAGATTAACCAGTTAATTGCATTGCGGGCATGGGGCTCGATCTGAGGAGACTGCTTTTTTGTAGTTTGCCAAATAATAATTGGCACCAGTATGTCGATAAAGGGAATGGGCACAACCCAGCCCAATAGCAGCGATAGGTGTAATAGAGATTCCCCAGAAAAAGACTCTTTTGTCTGATTCATCGAAATTATCAGCCCATGACATTGACCTATAATTTGGCCTTTGCCGGCTCATATGGGGCAATTGGGCATGAAACTTAATATGATTTGGGGCGTGGCTGATCCCCGGTATGAATTTATCGGGTGACCATCGGCACACCGTATGTATCACTGCTCGGTTTATACCCTAAATCAGCAACGGCATAGATTTTAGTTTGAAGATTTTAGGAGCTGCACTATGGGGTCGGACTCGCCCCGCCGTAGGGCATAGTCCAGCGCAGTCTGGTCCCATTGGTCGCGGATTGTTATGTCAGCTCCATGAGCTAGCAACAGCTGAACCAGCTCAATGTGATCTTTAAATGATGCCAAGATCAGTGGGGTAACCCCCTCTCCATCGATCCAATTGACCTCAGCTCCATGGTCAATCAGCAGACGGGCAATTTCTGTAAAGCCATCGCGGGCAGCGTAGGTAAGGGCCGTATTGGTGTTGTAAATCAAGTTTGGATCGGTGCCATTGGCAAGTTGCGATCGCACATCATCCACATTACCAGCCAGGGTTGCCTCAATTAGCGGTGGAGCCGCCATAACGACCCCAGGCGCAGCTATCTCTGTTTGCTGTTCAAAAATACGACAGCTCCCCAGGCCTATACCCAAACCAGGAAGAATCAGCGCGATCACTAAAGTATGCATCAACGACATTTTTTGCAATACCATTCTCAAAATGCAAACTGAGGCCATAGTCTATGCCTGCAGCCAGAGCAACTAGCACCAAATAAGGAGTAACGCAATGAAGAGATTTCTACTGGTTATCCGTTTGTGCAATGTCCACCCCAAATATAAAAAATATGGGCTCCACAGAACAGTAACCAGGCTAAAAATCCGATACAAATGCCTTTGAGCCATCTGAAGCTCAGTCAAATAACCATAGTGAGCAAATGGATCGAGAATCCATATTGGCAATATTTTTGTGGAGAAGAGACGTTCCAACACACCGTGCCGTGTCATCCAACCAGTCTGGTGAAATGGCGGAAGCAGGTGGGACCGGATGGGGTAGAAAAGCTGCTCAAAGAAGTGTTGCAAGTGGCCTTAGAACAACGTGCGCTCAAACCTTTGGATTGTTGCCGCCGATGCGGTTCACGGAAATCCGTATGACGGTGTGACGTTGAAACCTGCGATTGAACAAGTCCACCGATTGACCGGACAGTGTCCTCAGCAAGCGGCAGTCGATAAAGGCTTTCGTGGCTCAACCTATCATCCATCCACACTCGACGTGTTGGTCGCAGGCACTCGTAAGTTTACAGGGGTTTTCAAACGGTTGGTGAAACGTCGCAGTGCAATTGAACCGGTCATCGGCCATGCCAAGCATGATCATGCTCTTAAACGAAATTATCTCCACGGTAAATCAGGAGACCGGATCAATGCCTTATTGACAGCCTGTGGGTTTAATTTACGAAAGTTAGTCCGGTTCTTTCTCGATAACCCAACAAATCTGATTCCGGTCGGAGCCTGATTTGGGGTTTTTCAGGGACGACTAGCTATGGATGATGTCCAGGAAACAAACGTATATCTGCACCTTTTTTCGAAAGTTGTTAGCCTATAGCTACACGTTTCTATAGTGACCTGCCATCATGTTTTTTCCCTTTTGTAATTCCACAAGTTCAGGTAGTTGCAGCAATGATTATGAAACCTTCTACGCTAACTGCCAAAAGATGAGACTGCACTGGCTAAAAACCACCCGCGATCGCATGCAAGTACATCTAGCCGCCATTAACGCTGCCATCAACGAATTAGAAGGTCAGATCCCGGCTGACAGCGATTCCTCTACGGAATCAGCTGCGTAATAGTCTTCATAAGTCGGACGTCTCTCACAGTTTTGTTTAGCTCGTATCATCAGTGGGCGCTAGAACCTTTAGATAGCAACAAACGCAGCAAGCTGCTGACTAGTCAGCAGCTTGCTGCGTTTAGAGTAAGTGTCGATACGGCTGTCCTGTTCAGCCTGGATAGCTCAAAACCATGTATCCATGGTCTTAGCCAATAAACTCCAGACTGCTGGTCAAATCTTGCCCCGCTGTGTTGAATACATTCGCAACAAAGTCGCCATCCTTAAAGATCCAGGTGTTGCCATTCTCAGTCAGGAAACTGTGGTCCGCCAACGACCCAGTGAGCAAGATGGTATCCTCACCCAGGGTGAAGTCTATGATTTTTGCAAAGTCCTGAAACTCCTTCACATCATAGAAGCTACCCGTCTCATCACCCAAAACAAAGACATCGTTGCCAGCGCCTCCCGTCAACCGGTCAATGCCCACAAAGCCAACTAAACGGTCATCCCCATCGGTACCCACCAGGTCATCATTATCAGGGCTGCCCTCAATGAGATTCTCACCACCCGGACCAGGAGTGAACAACTCAAACACACCCGCATCAACCGTCAAGTTCAGCTCATCCTCTACCAGCGTAATCACCGACGTCATCCCAGTTGATGGGTC
Organism: uncultured Leptolyngbya sp.; assembly: GCA_937899365.1. Lineage (GTDB taxonomy): Bacteria > Cyanobacteriota > Cyanobacteriia > Phormidesmidales > Phormidesmidaceae > Leptothoe. Next base: position 1,724 of record CALBPH010000010.1, on the reverse strand, counting down.
CGCATCCGAATCAATCGTGTCATCACCCCCCACATTCGCCGTGGTAAAAACAAAGCCCTCCGGCAGGTCTGAAAACGTTACCGTATAGTCACCCGCTGCTAAGTCTGTGAACCGATATGCACCGGTGGTGTCCGTTACCTGGGTCTCGGTGGTGTCATCCCCCGTGCCCAGAACGCTGTCAGCGCCAGCCCCCGTCAGAGTCACCGTTACGTCCACAACGCCAAAGTCTTCTCCGGCGTCCTGACGACCATCCTCATCTTCATCAAAAAAGACAAAGTTACCAATTTCACCCGTGGCAGCAGGCGGCGGCGACCCGCCCCCTAGAAACTCAAGACTGTTGGTCAAATCTTGACCTGCTGTATTAAATACATTGGCAACAAAGTCTCCATTCTTGAAGATCCACGTGTTGCCACTATCGGTGACAAAGCTATGGTCTGCCAGCGTCCCGGTCAGCAGAATCGTATCTTCTCCTACTGTAAAGTCCGTAATTTTAGCAAAGTCCTGGAACTCCTTCACATCATAGAAGCTACCCGCCTCATCGCCCAGAACAAAGACATCGTTGCCAGCGCCTCCCGTCAACCGGTCAATGCCCACAAAACCAACCAAACGGTCATCCCCATCGGTCCCTACCAGCTCATCATTATTGGGGCTACCCTCAATGAGATTCTCGCCACCCGGCCCCGGTGTGAAGAACTCATAGATGCCTGCATAAACATTTTGGATAACCTCATCCTCAGCCAGGGTAATAACTGACGTAACGCCAGTAGTCGGATCAACATCCGAATCGCGTGTATCATCTGACCCTACATTAGCAGGACTAAATCTATATCCTTCGGGTAGGTCTGAGAATGTCAGCGTATAATCTCCTGCTGATAGTGTTCTAAATTCATAGCGACCTGAGGAATCTGTCACCTGAGTTACTATGGTGTCATCCGCCGTATCAAATACGCCATCGGCTCCCGCTCCGGTTAGCGTCACCGTCAGATTAATCCCAGTCGACGGTTGCAGAAATTCACCAGAATCCTGAAATCCATCATCATCCAGATCAGGAAAAATAACCCCCGTCAACAACCCTCGCGGCAACGTCACCGGCAGTTCGGTTATACCGGCATCCTGCTGAAGGTTACTCTCTCCTGCAGCCAAGGTAATTACCTGAGTTCTGCCAGTGGCTGGGTCAACATCAGAGTCGGTGGCACTATCAAAACCACCCGTATACGTTGTAAAGCCAAAACCTTGGGGTAAATCAGCGAAGGCTAGCTGATAGTCACCAGCTAACAAATCAGTAAATTGATACTCACCATTGGCATCCGTCACCTGAGTCGCTGTCGTATCATCTGCTGTACCCATCACACCATCAGTACCCGCACCAATCAGGATCACGGTCACATCCGCGACACCAAAGTCTTCTCCGGCATCTTGCTCTCCATCCTCATCTTGATCAAAAAAGACAAAGTTGCCGATTTCACCGGTACCTACAGGCGGTGGCGTACCATCACCCAAGAACTCAAGATCGTTGGTGATATCTTGTCCTCCGGTATTAAATACATTGGCCACAAAGTCGCCATCCTTAAAGATCCAGGTGTTGCCACCTTCTACCAAAAAGCTATGGTCCGCCAACGTCCCGGTCAGCAGAATCGTATCTTCTCCCACCGTGAAGTCCGTAATCTTAGCAAAGTCCTGAAACTCCTTCACATCATAGAAGCTACCCGTCTCATCACCCAAAA
>CALBPH010000009.1 GCA_937899365.1 uncultured Leptolyngbya sp. | reverse complement strand
GTCTGCGGGGGGGGCCGGGTTGGTGGCGAGGGCGGCATTGGCATTAATGTTACTCTCCTGGTTGGGGCGATAGCTGTCGGGGCAGCTGCGGCGAATGGGCTCGGGTTCTATGAGCATGGGCCAGGGGGGGCGCACCTGGTTCCACACCGCCAGGTCCGAGGCTTCGGTGTGATACCACATCAGCGGTCGCAGGTCTCGGTAGATGGGATAGTTGAGAACCACCTGGAGCCAGAGATAAATGTCTTCGCCGTAGGTGCAGCGGTTTTTGTCATAAAAGCCACCAAAGCGATTGACGATGTTGCGATCGCACACAATCGCCCCAGAATGGAGCACATCCATATTGGGTTTATATTGTTCAACCGGCAACTCCGTCGGTAGTCGCCATTGGCCCGAACTCAGCCCCAATGACGACAAAACGTTCCCCCAATCCGAGCGATTTTCTCCCCGATACTGTCCCGTCAAACACAGGACACAGTCGGGGCGCTGTTTGAGATGTTGCAACGTCACCGTCAAAAAGTTAGGTAGCCACTCATCATCCGCATCCAAAAACGTAACATAGTCCCCAGTGGCCAGGGCTAACCCACAATTGCGGGCAGCCCCCGGTCCCTGGTTATCCTGCCGCACTAAACGAATGCGAGAATCGGCAATCCCCCCAACAACCTCACCCCCCCCATCTGTTGAACCATCATCCACCACCACCACTTCTAAGTCCGTAATTGACTGTGCCAAAATAGACTCCACGGTGCGGCGTATAAATGGAGCCTTATTGTAAAGGGGAACAATGACGCTGACACAGGTCATGGGGCGTTAACGATAACTAACAACCAACGGCATGGGTAAGTTTTATCAAGATTGGGATATTGAGATTATCGACTATGACATGTATACCCTACAGGGCCTAGATCTACGGGGACCGGCCCTCACCCAGTCCAATTATATTGCCTATCTGGGGGCAGCTCAAACCTTTGGTCGCTATTGTCACGAGCCCTTTCCCACCCTGTTGGGCCAACAACTCCAGCTTGGTACCTTAAATTTGGCATCAGGGGGTAAAGGGCCCCAATACTTTCTGCAAAATCCATCCGCTTTGGAGCTGATTAACCGCCAAAATCATTTTTTACGAGTTGATCAGCGGGCAAGATGAGAGGGGGCTAGACCCAGCGTTTCTCCAACAGCTCGTGGCTGAAACCCGGCATAACTATGTCACAGCCATGGTAGCCCTACTAGAGAAAATCCAGGTTCCAACGATATTACTGTGGTTTTCTGTGAGATCTCCTGCCTATCAAGGGATCTACCCCCCAGTTTGGCCCCGGCAAATCAACCGCTGGCTCGAGCAAATATCAAAGGGCAAAATTGGGTTGTGGCGACGTCGCAATGAAACCCGTGTGGAACGTTTCCTGGGTGATTTTCCCCACCTGGTTAATCAAGCGATGGTGGATCAGCTCAAACCCTACGCCGATTGCTATGTCGAATATGTGGGACAGCCTGGATTACCCCAACCGCTCAGAACCTATGGCGGCAAGTCCCTGGCCCCCAATATTTACTACCCTTCACCGGAAATGCATCGAGAGGTCTACGACAAACTTTTGCCAGCTACCCAGTCACTGTTAAGCCCGCTCTGACTCATCTTTTGTTGGGTGCCAGTCTCCTAACGTTTATCCAGTTCGGCGACTGCTGACGATATCGACTGCTCCACCGCAGCCCAAGAGTAGGTTTTTATAAACAAATCGTAGGCGTTCTCTGCGATCTGTTTGGCTAGGGTTTGGTTTTGCCAGAGAACCTCAATTTTTTCAATGATCTGTTCGGCCGTTTCTGCCACACAAAGGTGATGGTTGTCTTCGGTTTTAAGCCCCTCTGCCCCTTTGGGCGTGCTCACCACCGGACAGTAACTGGCAAACGCTTCTAAAATT
>CALBPH010000008.1 GCA_937899365.1 uncultured Leptolyngbya sp. | reverse complement strand
CCTGGTTGCTACGATGAGTGGATTGAACCAGAACGCTATCGTTTACATCAGTTATTTCTCAATGCATTAGCTGATTTAAGTGTATGCCTGGTTGAGCTAAAGGATTATCGAGGTGCGATCGCAACCACCCAACGCCTGATCCAGCTAGAACCTCTAAATGAATCGGCCTATGTGACGTTGATGCAGTGCCATGCCCAGCAAGGAGAACGGGCAGCGGCGCTGCAAGTGTACCACCAGTGTATGACGCTGCTGCGTGAAGAAATGGGCATTGACCCAAGTACAGAAACGCGGCAATTTTATGAGCAACTGCTTTTAGATGAGCCGCCATCACTGGAGCCCAGTCAGCCACAGCCCTCGAATCAGTTGACTGTGGCCGCAGCAGTCGCTCCTAAGGTCCAAATCGATTGGGGTGAATCCCCAGATATTAGTCTTTTCTACGGTCGCTCCCAGGAGTCAGACACACTGCGTCAGTGGATTGAGCAAGACCGATGTCGCCTGGTGAGCGTGCTGGGCATGGGGGGCATGGGCAAAACGTCTCTAGCGGCGAAAGTGATTAATGAACTACAGACAGACGTTGACTTTATTATCTGGCGCTCGCTGCGCAATGCCCCGCCGCTCCAGGCATTGCTAGAAGATTTAGTTCCGTTTATCTCTAACCAACAAGAGGACACCTGTTCGCTCCCCCGGTTAGTCCACTGGCTGCGTCAGGCTCGCTGTCTGGTGATTTTGGACAATGTGGAAACCCTGTTTAAAGGGGGAGAACGGGCCGGTCAATATCATGATGGTTATGAGAATTATGGTGAGCTGTTATCCGTAGTCGGTCAGGCAAATCATCAAAGCTGTCTGCTGCTAACCAGTCGAGAAAAACCAGCTGAGGTGGCAACCCTGTCAGAGGCAAATCCTGCGGTGCAGGTGCTGCAGCTAGAAGTCTCACCCGAGGCGGCGTTGGCCCTGGTAGAAGCAAAACAACTGACGGGCAGCCAAACTGATAAGGAACGACTTTGCGATCGCTATGACCATAGCCCCTTATCACTGCAGATTATCAGCAGTTCTATCCGCGATGTATTTGACGGAGAGATATCGCTATTCTTAGAAGAAGACGCATTGCTCTTTAATGGGGCAAGAAAATTGTTAGATGTGCAGTTTGAGCGTCTCTCTACCCTCGAACAAACGGTCATGACCTGGCTGGCGATCAATCGCGATTGGACCACCATTGCTGAACTCAAGGCCGATATTTATCCATCCTGTTACAAAACAAAATTAATTGAGGCCCTAGAATCACTCTGTTGGCGTTCGCTGATACAGCGTCGCGGCAATGCCTATACGCAGCAGCCAGTGATTATGGAATATGTCACCGATAGGCTAGTGGAACAGATTAGTGAGGAGTTGACCACTCCTGACTGTTTCCATAGCCAACAACCAAAATCGCTCTCAATAGCTACTTACGCATTACTAAAAACAACCGTTAAAGACTTTGTCCGAGAGGCTCAAGAAAGACTGATCTTACGAACTGTTGCGGATCAGCTGAAGCAGGCTCTGGCAGCTCCAGAAAAGACTATTTTAGATCATCTCAAAGTACTACAGTCACTGCAGACTACTGGCTACAGTGCAGGTAATCTGATCAATCTTGCCTGGGCACTGGGTATGGACTTTAGCGGGTTAGATTTATCTCAATTAACGATCTATCACGCTTATCTACAGGACGTCCTCCTGCAAGAGGTTAATTTTGCCCACTCTATTTTCAAAGAAGCTGCCTTCAATCAACCCTTAGATCCCATCTGTAGACTTGTCTACGCTCCTGACGGCGCGATGTTTGCGACGGGTGAAGGGGCTGGACGAATTATAGTCTGGCGAGCGGCGGACCAACGACCCATTCTTGCCATAGACGACGCCTCAACCAGCTGGATTATGGCGCTGGATTTTATCCATGATGGCAAACGATTGGTGAGTGAAGGGAATCCAGGAGAAATTAATATCTGGGATGTGGCTACGGGGCAACGTGTCAACGTACTCAAGGGGCACACGGGGATTGTTTGGACGATGGAGACGAGCCCCAATGGTGACTTACTGGTCAGCGCCAGTTTTGATACTGACCTGATAGTCTGGGATTTGAACACCTATGAACTGCGCCATCAGTTAACAAAACACACTCAACAGATAAATTCAGCGACGTTTAGCCCAGACGGACAACAGATTGCTAGCGTCAGCGTTGATCGAACATTGCGTATTTGGGATGCCCAGACAGGTAAACTGCTTGCCGTTTGGGACTGTGAAACTGAACCCCACTGTGTCAGTTTTAATCCTGATGGGAAATCTCTCGCTACTGGCCATAATGATGGGAAAATTAAAATTTGGAACCTGCAAACCGGAGATACCATTTTAGTGTTCCAAGCCCACCAATATTGGATTCCCTCCATGGCATTTAGCCCTTGCGGAAATTATCTTGCGAGCGGCAGTACTGATGCAACAACTAAGCTTTGGAATTCGAAGACAGGTCAGCTGCTACGCATATCTAAGGTATACACC
>CALBPH010000007.1 GCA_937899365.1 uncultured Leptolyngbya sp. | reverse complement strand
GCGACCGCAGCGTTCCAAAGCGCGGTGACTCTTGACCCCACCCTGGCTATTGCCCACTACAACCTTGGCCTCGCCTATCGTCAGCAGAAGCAAATGCAGGCGGCAGCCGATGCCTTTTGGCAGGCGACCCAGGCCGACAGCGAATTTACCATGGCCTATGTAAATTTAGGCGCCGCCCTGCTGGATGGGGGCAATCTGGAGCAGGCTGCCAGCTACCTACAGCGGGCCGTTACCCTAGAACCCGAGTTGGGCATTGCCCACTACAACCTGGGTTTGGTCCAACGGCGTCAAAGCAAACTAGAAGCGGCCTTAGGTTCATTTTTGTCCGCCGTAGACCATAGCCCCCAGGCCCCAGAAGTCCACTATCAAATTGGTTTAATTTACTTACAACAAAACCAGCTAGATGGGGCCGTGCAGGCTCTAGAAACAGCCATCACCCTGGATAGCAACTATCCAGAAGCCCACTATAACCTTGGCATCACCCACTTTGGCCGCGGTGAGTCAGACCTGGCCCTAACTCATTTTGACCGTGCTATTCAGCTCTACCCTGACTTTGGTCACGCCTACTACTCGAAGGGGTTAGCTTTGGTCGAGCTAGGGCGCACAGACGAAGCTGAGCAAGTGCTAAAGCAGGCGCTCGGTCTCTACATAAATCAAGGACGAAACGAATGGGTAACCAATACCCAGACTCAGCTAGAGCGTATTCGTCAGTAGTCTTTCAGTAATAGTTTTTCGTCACAGCTACCGTGAGCTAACAAATTTCATTAGCATTTGCCTGGAGATTTACGGTTAGATAACCTCCAAGCAAATTTTCATCAACGGGTGCATTCTCTAAATCAGCAACGGCAGATCGTCTGAACGTCTCACAGATGCTCTAGCTGGGGACCCTAGTTCTCAATATTGAAGAAATCCAGTTCAAACGCGCGGGGCTGTCCGCTTTCTAATAGGGCCAAATTGCTTTTTAGCTGACGCCAAACCAACCCTGCACTCAAAAAGGTTAACGGCGCAGCCGCTGTGTAGGATAGCCACGTGGGTGTACCAAAGCAGCCTAATCCAGACGCTAAAAAGATTGCAGTTCCTGTGCAGATACCCAAGAAAGGCAGCTGAATGTTGATACCTCCCAGCTTGGTCACTACCTCAGACGAGCGGGTTTTACGCCACGCGGCCACAATATCTTTGAGGACGGCGCTAAAGGCTGAGCCCGATGTGATCGCGATAAATAGACCAGCCACCATAAAGAAGTAGGGAGGCGTAAACCAATAGTAATAAGTCATGACTGGGCAGTAGCGCTCTAAGTGTAAAGTTCTGTTAATGGTCCCATTATACGCTCAGTGGTAGCAGCTAGCGCTGTGTCCCCCTTATCGCTAGGCTAAGTAATCGAGAGTTGGTACAGCAGTCGACGGATGCACTATATTGCATCTGTCAGGTTAGTTAAGACAATGCATATTCCCGAAAGCTCTAAGCGGCAACCGCTAATCTGACGCGCAACCGTCCTCATGCATCAGGACGGTTGTCATAGGGCAGAGCTGCCATCAACTTTCCCACTGCTGTATAGTTCTCCTACGCTATGTCCCAGACATCGATTGGTGTTGCTGTCGTTGGTACAGGGTTTGGTCAAAAGATTCATATTCCTGGTTTTAAGGCCCACCATCGCACTGAGGTAGTGGCGGTTTATCATCGCGATCGCAACCAGGCCGAGGCCATTGCCAAACGCCACGGCATTCCCCATGCCTGCGACACCATCGAGGCCGTTGTCGCCCTACCCCAGGTGCAGGCCGTGAGTGTAGCGACCCCACCCTTTGCCCATCACGCCATGGCAACAGCCGCACTGCAGGCCGGCAAACATCTGCTGCTAGAAAAACCCACCGCCCTCACTGTCCAAGAGGCTCAACAGCTACATGCCCTGGCCCAGCAGCACCAGGTAGCCGCTGTTATGGACTTTGAGTTTAGATTTATTCCCAGCTGGCAACGGCTGGCCGAATTACTCAACGAAAACTACGTCGGCCAAAAGCGTCTGGTCAAAATTGACAGGATAGCGGGCAGTCGAGCTAACCCAGAACGAGCCTGGAACTGGTACGCTCGCAAAGATCAAGGCGGCGGTGCCCTCGGTTCCATCGGCTCCCACATGTTTGACTATGTGGACTGGCTCTTTGGTCCGGTTAAACGCCTATCGGCCAATCTAAGCACCACCATTACCCAGCGCCCAGACCCCGTATCGGGTAAGTATAAATCCGTCGATTCTGACGATACCTGCAGCATTACCCTAGAGCTGGTGGATGGCACCCCCGTCCAGGTAACCTTGAGTGCTGTCGCCCTTGCCGGTCGTGGCCACTGGGTCGAAGTCTACGGCGAAAAGGGCACCCTAGTACTCGGCAATGCCAATCAAAAAGATTACATTCGTGGCTTTACCCTAGCCGGCAGCCAGGCAGGGGAGCCCTTAACCCCAATGGATATTCCAGACCGTCTAGCATTTCCAAAACTCTACGATGACGGCAGACTGGCACCGTTTATCCGGGTTGTGGACCATTGGGTCTCTTGCATTGATCAACAGCAAACCACTGCCCCATCCCTCGCAGAAGGGGTTTATTCTCAGCTGCTAATGGATCTCACCCACCAGGCCAATGCCCAACAAACCTGGGTTACAGTGCCCAGTAGAGCATCTGGTTAAACCCGCGGTTGCCCCAGCCATGTCGTCACAACTTCAGTTCCCCATTACCTCCCTACAAACCCTCAGACGCTCTCTCAAGCAGCAGCTGGTGTTGCCAATGTGTGAGCATGCCCCCACGTCTGACGTTGAGGACATGGCTGAACCCGACTCCCTGGCCAGCTTGAGTAATCTGTTTCGCAAGGGGGGCATCATCCACGATGAGGGCTCAACGCCCAATGCCAACGGTCGTTGGTTTATCAGCACCGTTGATGCCAGTACCGCCCTGAAGCAGCTCCCCGGCATTGGCCTTAAACCTAACTATGGTCTGGTGACCTATCTCTATCGCATCAGGAGAGCCAACACCAACCATGGAAGCTCGGTCACTTGGGCCATGGCCAATCAGCTCAGCACCACCTCTAATTTAGAAGCGGCTTTGACAACAGCTGCTGATCACAATACTCCCCCTTATCCCGAAGGGGCCTTGTCCAACTACATGACTGCCATTACAGGGAATCTGACGGCAGGCTCTTTTTTAATCGCCTCGATACTCCAGCGAGAATTGCAGGAATTTGGTCGCTGTGGCAAATTTCATCGTTGGGAACACCATCGACTGATTGGCTCTGTTCCTCAACAGCGGCAGTGGCGGTGGCGGATGGCGCAGCCAAAGAGTCTGACCCCAACGGTGCACAAACTATCTAACGGTAAGACAGCCGTTGAGTTTTACCCCTGCCGCATCGTACCGCCCATCGGTATCTTTCATCATATTGATCGCTACCCCGCCAACAGCTATGTGGCCAAGGCGAGTGACCAAGCCATTGCGGCGGTTACGCGAAAAGCGCCCTAGCGCAGAAAACTACTGACAAACCACAGCAGCGTCATGGTGATAATCGCTACGACAGCGTTTATTCGCTCTGGTGTTAAGCCCAAGCTTTGCTCACCCACTAGGGTGATAGCCAAAACGCCTAACAAAACCCCTAGCAACAAACCACCGGCAGCAAACGCAAACGAACGCCAGAACTTGCGCTCCTTACGGTTAATAAAGAAAATGGTCGCCGCAACAGAGAAGCCCAGGGCGGTTGAAGCGCTATTGACGGCAAACCAAGCCAGGGCCGCCAACGCCAAAAATACCACCGAAGGCCATAGAATATCGTCTCGACTGGGGGTATCTAACCAATCCTGCAGCCAACTTGGCGGCTGGGGGGCAGGCAAAGAAAGCTTGGGTGCAGAGGTCGAAGATTCTGCCGATTATTCAGCAAATCGAATACGATCGGGCACTTTTATCTTGCCCTCCTGTCGCATCCGCAGCCGTTCCATCAAAATGGCGTCGTAGGCAGCTTCAATAGCTTCCTTTTGCTGGGGGTCGCTGCCACACTCTTCTAGAAGGCGTTTACGAGCGACTTGTACCTCTTCAAATGAAGAGGATTCATCTAATCCCAACGTTTTGTAGTTGCTCTCATTCATGTCGACACCTGGTATGTACGGTGGCCATTACGACGTTTTAAAATGATGCCATAACATGCATCTGCGGCCCATAAGTGTGCCGCCCATCAAAAAACACCACTGCCCATAATAGATACCAGTTTAACCACCCAGGCAAAAAAATAGGACTAGGGTAACAGAAATGTCAGATAACTTTTTAGAAGTTTCGCCGTTTCCCATACCTCCATCCTTATAATTACGGCATCTCTGCATCTAATCTAGACAGCCTCTAATCTAGGCCGTGTATCCGGGGCTGTGGCGACATTACATCGCCCATTTTCCGCTCGTCGGCTTATTTTCAGTAAACCTGTATATGACATCCCAAGAATGCCAATCGACCCGCTGTTTTTAGCAGAATTCTTTGATAAGGTGTGGAAGCCCTGTAAAACTTCTCTGAAGTTATTGAAAACTTGTGAAATAGGACTTTAGATGTACCTTCACGGGCAGTCTAACGTCCGTAGGATTTATGCCGTCGCTGATCTGTTAAGAATAGATCGATCTAGAATAGGTGCCATTTATCAGTCTATCTAGACTAAATCTTTTCGGGGATCAGCTGCGCCAGATTTATTTTTACCTTTTTACCTAGACTCGTATTTTTTTTGGTGTAAGGATTATGACCACGGCCTCTGCCAAAATTTTAGTTGTAGACGACGATCCAGCAATTCGCAATCTTATCCATCGATTCTTAGCGAAACAGACCTACGAAATGGAATCGGCTGAGGACGGCAAACATGCCCTGGCTGTGTTTGAGCAGTTCAATCCAGACTTAGTTATTTTGGATGTTAACCTGCCCGATGCCAACGGCTATGACCTGTGTAAGGAAATGCAGTCCCGCACAGGTGTTTTTGTGTTGATGCTTACCAGCCGCACCGATGAGTCGGATAAGATTCATGGCTTTAACCAAGGGGCTGATGATTATATTACTAAGCCATTTAGCTTAGGTGAGCTTGAGGTCCGGGTAGGGGCGATTCTCAAGCGTCAGCGTCCCGTTACAGCAGCTGAACAGCAGTGCCTGACGTTTAATTCCCTGGCCATCGATCCGATCCGTCGCGAAGTGACCCTTGAAAGTGAGCTTGTGCCGTTAACGGCCCTAGAGTTTGATCTGCTGCACTTCTTGGCTAGCCATCCGGGACGAGTGTGGCGACGCACCGAGCTGATTCAAAAAGTTTGGGATTATGAATACGTGGGCGATCAGCGTGTCGTTGACGTACACATTGGCCAGATTCGTAAAAAAATTGAGATTGATACCAATCAGCCCACGCTAATTCAGACAGTGCGGGGTGTGGGGTATAAGTTTGAGCCTCCTTCTACCGGTGCTGAGGCGGTAGAAGCCTAGGCGTTGATTAGGCCGCACTGTTAGTCATCTGAATCACCAAAAATAAGGAGGTATAGCGTTTTCTGTACCTCCTTATTTTTTAGTTTCTTTCGCGTCCATAGCTGTCTATGGACGTACTGCGGATGGATAAGTCATGCCAACATCTAGATACAGGCTGACTCTCCACCTTCTCGACCCTGCACCTTGCCTTAAAAAAAGCCTTCGCATACGCGAAGGCTTTGGACGTGCACTCAAGGAAATTTCTTAGGAGCTGTGGCAATCTGCTAAAGGTGTTCAGCAGATTGTGGTGCACATGGCTCACACCATAGGTGAGCTATGTGCACCAACTATGGTTACTTCTCCGTCTTAACGACAGGCTTAGCAACACGGTTGGTGTTACGAAGCTTCCACGCACTGGATACGATTTGACTCCAGCGGCGCTGTACTCGCTTGGGAGTCCACCCTAGCTGCTGAGCAATTTCAGCATCTGATGGGGTGGCGTTCTGTGGATCTTGCATTTGCTGCTGTTTTAGGGAAAGCAAGTGCTGCTGATCGGCACTTAATTCACCGATAAACACCGTCCACTCTTTAGGAGACAGGCCTAGATTTTTGTCTAGGTCAGCGCCTAACCACTGGTGAACCAATTCCCAATTGTGGGACTGGGCAAATTTTTCCACGTGGTACTTAAAGCGCTGTTGTAGATAGTCCCGCTGACGGGGGGTCAGGCCGAGCACTTCATCAATTTCAGAAGCGGCCATATCTTGAAGACGCAGGGCTAGATAGTCGATGCAGGCAGGCTGATCCTGGTCTTCGAGGTATTCCACTAGCTCCCGGATAATGCGATCGCGCAGAACCGCTTCTGCCGGGTCGGTGACATCGGCCACCATCTGCTCACGAATTTGCTGCAGCGCCGAAGACCGAGAGTCGGCATCATCACTTTTGGGTGAATCAACAGCCATCTCGATATCCACACAGGTTTCTGCCGGTAGGCGCTTTGCAAAGCTTTGGGCCCTCAGTACCAACAGCTGCTGGTTATAGCAACCGGGAAGAGAGATCCGTCGCTTGGCATATTGCTCGCTGAATGCCATATATTCAGCCAACTCCAACCGAGTTCTGGGGGTGTAGTCAGCCTCAAGATGGTTTTCCCGACGGAAGGCCTTGAGCACTTCGATGTAGAAGCCTTGGAGAAAGTCCTCTAGCAGATTGCAACGTCCCTGGAAGCCTAGCTGGGTCTTCGCGGGGGCGATATAGCGATAGGCGATTGCACTCAGCCGACTCTGAAGTTCCACCCTGCCTTGGCGAGAGCCCAGACGATAGTACTCCAGATACTTCTGAATCCGGTTTTCCGCTAGGGAATGCTGCCAGGCATTGACCTCGCCAGAGGCCTGAATGCGGTCACTTTTGCGGCAAATACGTGCCACTTCAATGGCCAAACGATTGGCCACGGCATTGACAGTACGAGTACTGCCTTTGACCTGCTCCTGAATCAAACTCACCAGAAAACTCACTAGGGCCTGATCAACAGGACACAGTTCGCTTTGATTTGTAGACTCAGGGTCGTTCTTGGGAGGCTGAATGGAAGAACCAGCCGTGGGATGAAGAACGACGTTATTAGATGATTTACGAGTAGTTAGGTTTAATACGGATGTAGCGGTAGATTGAGCTTTCATAATTCCCTTAGTGATGCACGCCCCTTCTATTCGAGGAGCTGTTCATTTGACTGTTGGAGCTGTAAGGCTGTCCCCTAGTGGACAGTTTCACTGTAGAAGGACTCAATTCCGAATCTAAATAGCAGTGTGTCAGTATCCAAATCAAATGGGCAAGAAGTCTATTTTTAGACCGAGTGCCGCTCGAATAAATAGGGCATCAATAACTCTAGAATATTTACTGTTTAAGCGTTTGGCAGACCGTTCGAACAGGATGACAGCCAATAAAAGGCAATGTCCTTGACTGTGACAGTTGAGTAGATAGTCTATCCTGTAAGTCTATTTTTGACCCTGTGACAGTTGTGTGAGAATTGATAATCCTCGACACATCAACAAGTATTGATGAGCTGTCAACTAATCTAATAGTTCCCTGACGTATTTCACTATTTAATAGCTACGTGAATGGTTGAGCCTGTCCGGTGGTTTTACGGGAGGCCAGCGTGAAGTATATGTAGGGAAAATCTGCGCTCAGGGGAGATTCTATAAAGCTATGGAAAAGATCGCTTATTTCGATTGTCCAACGGGCATTGCTGGCAATATGTGTCTCGGTGCAATCTTGGCGGCAGGGATGCCACTAGGGGATCTGTTGGCTAGGTTAGAAGGTCTAGGGCTAAGGGATGAGTATGAGTTTACGGTTGCTCAAGTCAGGCGTCAGGAACAAGCTGCGACCGCAGTTACGGTCAAGTTGGTCAGTAATGCCATTCGCGGCCATCGTCACCTGCCTGCAATCGAGGCGCTGATTCGGCAGGCTGAGCTGCCCCCCAGGGTGACGGATTGGAGCCTGGCTATTTTTCGAGAGCTGGCGGCGGCGGAAGCTGCAGTCCATGGAATTCCAGCAGATCAGGTGCATTTCCATGAGGTGGGTGCCACCGATGCTTTGGTGGATGTGGTGGGTACCTGTTTGGGCTTGGACTGGTTAGGGGTGGATCGGGTGGTGTGCTCCCCCCTGCCTGTGGGTGGGGGCACTGTAAAAGCGGCCCACGGGCGATTGCCGGTACCTGCCCCGGCGGTGTTAGAGCTGCTGAGACGGGCCCAGGTGCCGATTTATAGCAACGGCATTGAGAAGGAACTGGTAACGCCAACGGGGGCTGCGATCGCAACCACCCTAAGCCAGCAGTTTGGTCCACCGCCCGCCATGACCCTACAGCAAATAGGGCTAGGGGCCGGCAGCCATGATTTACCCATACCCAACATTCTGCGGCTGTGGATTGGCACAGCGCCCCAGTCATTAGCCACGGCCCATAGCCGTAGCCATCAGCACCCAAGTCATCAGCCTCCTCCAGACCACCGGCACCCAGACCACTCGCATTCAGACCATCAGCACCCTTCAGACCACCGACACCCAGACCACTCGCATTC
>CALBPH010000006.1 GCA_937899365.1 uncultured Leptolyngbya sp. | reverse complement strand
GGAGTGTTATCAATGTTGGTCAAGCCATTGCCAGCGACAATTCGAATATTGGCAGGATCCAACAGCCATAATCCTCCAGCACCGTTAACGGCAGATACATCAGGTGTAGCACGAACGTCTAACAGACCCAAGCTACTGGTTTCGATAAAGCCGCCATCACCACCATTAGTGCCTCCACGAGCGAATAATTGTCCCGCAGACCGCAACAGGTTTGTTCCCCAAGCAACGATCTTGCCGCCGTTACCGGTGTCTCTCGCATCGGCTTGAATAACAGAATTCTCATCAATGATGGTGGTGGCTGCATTGGGTACTGCGCCATTGCCTAACTCATCGCCACCAATGAGGATGGTGCCGCCCCCCGCATCACCGGATGCATCGACAGTGGCACCTACTAGGGCAATCTGTTCTCCTAATACGCCAATGTTGCCGCTATCGGCTTCTAGCTGACCGCTGACAATGGCTGTGCCTGGATCCGTCGGAATTTGTAGTGAGGATCCTGACAGGCTGACTGTGCCATCGGGGTTAACAGTGATATCTGTGGCCATGCCTAGAGCGCCAGCTCCCGTTAGCAATGCGGGCACCGTTGTTGGTGTAAATGCAGCGGTGGGTGCAGTGTCGGGCAAGGTTTCTAGTTCTAGCCCCAAAAGTGAACCATCCTGGCTAAGGCGCACTCGGTTTTCGCCGGGCACGGCCATTACCAAAACTTCGCCACCCGATGCCGCAAGCTGCCCCGTATTAATCACCTGTCCCCCCAGCAGGGTGAGAGATTGCCCTGGGGTAACGGCCAAATCGCCCGCATTCACAATGGCACCGGTTTCTGTGCCAAATACATAGCCCGTGGGATCACCGGCTAACTGGCTATAGTCGTTGCTGCCCAGGGTATCCAGTAGCTCATTGCCAAAGGTAAGACCGGTGGCGGTGGATGCGGAGAAGGAACCGCCCAGATTAAGCTGGGTATTCTCACCCAAAAATATGCCGGATGGATTGAGCAAATATAGATTGGCATTGCCATCTACAGCCAGCAGCCCATCAATGATAGAAGCATTGCCACCCGTCACCCGACCAACAATATTTTCAACCGTGACGGGGTTACTAAACTGGGCAGATTCTCCCGTTAATAGACCAAACTGGTCAAAACTATGGAAAAGTGTGGCGCTATCACCCGATAGATTACCACCATCAATTTGGTATTGGGTTCCAGTTTGTTGAATGGTTGTGGCAGTATCTGCGGGGGTGATTGATTGGGTGTGAGCTGGTGCAGTGGCCAACAGAGGGCCTAACAAGGTCACCAAAAACGGAACGTAATAACGATTGAGGGAACAGGGCATAACGGGAACTATTGGCAGAGAAGGCTTTACAAAGTCAGGCTTAAACGTACGCTGTTGTCAGTTTAGGGATGGGGATGTCTAGGTCTGCTTGGGGGCAGGCCCCGACGACGCTATCCCTCAGTTAACAGCGCTAAACTTTTACACTTATTGCATTTGTCAATTGTGATGGGGCTAACTTGCGATCGCAAAACAATAAAATCAATAAAATAAAAACAGAATAATTATTCAAGAAAACTCAGGGTGTGGGCGACTCTTCCCCTGACCGCAATAAACGGTTAGAAATAATGTCAATGCGACGGTCTAGTCGATCAATTTCAGTCTCCTCTTCAAGTTGTCCATAGGCAGCGCGGGCCAGGCTGAGCTGCTGTAGGGCATCCTCAAACAGCCCTAAGGTGGCATAGACATCAGCTAAATTGACTCGGACCGTGGCTTCGCTAAGGATATTGGCATCAGCCATGGCCAGGGTTAACGCCTGCTGGTAAGCGTCGATGGCCAGCTGATTGAGACCGCTCTGACTATAGGTATCACCCAGGGCGGTGTAAACCAGATCAGAGGCGGTGGGTCGCTCAGCCAGTGACTGTAACGCAGGTAACGCATCGGCATACATCTCCTCTAAAAAGAAGACACCGGCCCTGGCTAACAGGACCTCTTCCGTCGGGTCTCCATTCGCTAGGGTAGACGCCGCCGATACCACGGGAGTAACATTACTGAGCTGCGATCTCAACTCTTCATAATCTTCTTCAAACAGTAGCTGAAAGCCCGACTCGTAATACCCTTCATCCAAATCAGACGACACACCGGTATCCGTGACAACCTCAATGGAATAGTAATATCCAGTATCTAAGAACACCCGCTCTGGAAACATTAGGGAAGGGGTGTTGTCAACCGTCATTCTTTCCCAAAGGACAATCTCAGGTCGGTCACGCTCCAGGGTCCAACGCCAGATCCTGACGGTGTAGCTGTTGGCCCCCTCCACCGGATTCCAACGAATGGTGTAGGACTGATTTTGATCTGGCTGTTGGATCCAAGCATTGCGAGGCGAGATGACATAGGGCAAGGAGGCATCATTACCCCCAATGATGCGCCCCGTGCGTTTACCCCCAGCTCGGGTGTTAGACGCACGCCCCCGTTGTCGCGCACAGGCCTGCCAGAAAAAACAAGCGGCTGCCGCAGGTGGGTTTAGGATCGGTTCAACCACACCTAAGCCCAGCACCAATGTGAGGGCAAGAACAAGCTGGCGCTGGGGGAGGGAAACGTAACGCTCGGATCTTAATTGAGGCGGTCGAAACAGCGGCAGTCGAGACAACAACGGTCTGAGCTGCATTATCTTTAAACATTGAAGCATTGGTATTCACCCTTTACGTAAGCGATAGGTCATGTAGCCCACTGCGCCGCCGGTGACTCCCCAGCCGACAAGGGCCGGTACCCAAGGGACCCAGATTGCGGCACCGACCATAAGACCATAGCAAGCCGCCGTCAACAGCCCGACGGAACCGACAGCGGCCACCAGCACGGGTACTGGTTTGACAAATCGCCAAAAGACAACGCCGCCCACCCCAGACCACAACAGAATCCAGCCCGCTTCGCCGATAAATGGCCACCAGCGTATTAGGGGGCGATCTTCTAGGGCCGCGTTGATCAGCTGGCTGGTCATCTGTGCGTGCAGATACACACCGGGCACTGAATCACCGTAGGGCGTATTAAAATCGTCGGAGTTGCGATCGCTAAAATCCGTGTAGCCAATCAGTACAATGCGATCTCGAATCAGTCCGGCAGGCACCTCATTCTTAATCACAGCTTCAAGGGAAACCTGCTGCGCAAAATCCTTGAGCCGAGAGCCGGGTCCCTGGGACTGTGGATCAGAGTAGGTACGAAAGTTGAGCAGGGTTTGATAATCGGCCAGGCTACTCCAACCCAGGCTCTGGGTGTTGCCACTATAGGCCGTGCCATTACCGTCAAGATTTGGCAGCACCACATCCCCTAGGGTAATCGTGCCCAGAAATTCGTCATCACCAGTATTTTCATAGGCAATGCCCTCAGCCTCCAGGTAGGTTTTGGCCAATAACAAACTAAAAGCCTCCTCGGGAAGACAGACGCTGCTACCGTCAGCAACCCACTGGGTGAGATAGTGACGGCGCACAATTTTACCGCCATCTAGCAGCAGGTTCCCAAAACCCACGCGGGGAGCAGGAATCTCACTACCAATGTCGCTGATCTGATCGCTGGCGGCCTGACAGATCCCAAACAGATTGTCCATCTCCGCAAGCCCTTGTTTTAAGGCTCCCTCTGCCGGAAAGTCACGGAAGAAATCGAGACCAATAAGACGGGCCCCATGGGTATTGAGCACATCAAGGGTCTCCACCAGGGCCTGCTCGGGAATGGTACCAATGCCCGGTTCATAGCGCCCACCAATCATTTGCTCCCGCAGCCACTCGCCGCTGGGGCCATCGACCTTAACAATCAGCAGCCGTTCATCCTGTTCGGTCTCGTCGGGCCGCAGCTGCAAAAACTGGTCATAGGCAAGGGCTTCTAGGGGCTGCAAACCACCAAATAATCGCACAGCAGAAACGGCTATGGCCCCCACAACGGTGGCTATGGCCACGGAACGGGTCTTGATTTTCTTAAACGGCAGGGCCTGACTAGCCTTGATGTACTCTTTCTGGAGGAGGGTGACCGGTGGGGTTTTATCGGCGGCCTGCTGCAGCCAATGCTCCGAATCTGCCAGGTCATTCCCCCGCAGCAAAAAGCTATCATCCCGCTGGCCCCTGTCCCATTCGGTGGCTTTAACCAACAGGCGCGTGTGCGATCGCACATGGAACGGATCGTTTTCTAAGGCACGGAACAGCTCCCCAAAATTCACCAAGAAATCACCATCGTGACGGCGAAAGTCAATCCAGGGCAGGGACGCAATCCCGTCTGGCAAGGTGGACTTCACCACATCCCGATAGATCACGGGTAGCACTCGCTTTTGACGAGATTGGGCATAGGCAAATTCTTTTAAACAGGCGTTACACCGAGCAGATCTAGGGGACAGTATAAACAGCACATTTTCAGCATTGTCGATGAGCTGCTGGGTCTCCTCGGGGCGATCGGTCTCTCCCGCTGCCCCTTCAGGGGATAGCCATGAACTTTTCCCTTGGACTAACAGCGTTTCATTAAGTCGCTGCGAAAAATCAATGTCATCAATATGGTGAATGACAAATACACCGATTGTTTGATCCGGAGACTGCATCTGGCTTGCCTCCAGAAACGCTAGCTGTAGCGGCAAGGCTCCGTTAAGCGTTCGATCCTTTGCATTTTGAGCCCAGGCAAAATAGGTGTCCTGCACCTGGCGCTGCAGCAACAGACTGGGGTTTTGCATCTGCCGTTCCCACTTGAGTGCCCGCACCAAAAGACGCTTGTGTTGGTTGTGGTAGGGGGCCTCACGACGAATGGCTCGCAACAGTTCTGCCAAATCTTTCTTTAAATCAATAGACGCTCGATTATCGGCCAGATTAATAAACTGCACCTTACGAATATTGTCTGGTAGTAGATTTAGATCGATATCCTCCACCAGCATGGGAATGATGCGTTTATTGAGATCTAAGGCCTGCTCAATCTCCATCTGACAGTAGTCTGAGACTAGGGACGCCTGACTGATCAAATAAACAACATTGTCAGCCTCTTCTAACCCCCGCTGAATCGCCACCTCAAAGTCTTCCCCCATACGGATATCCACCGTATTGGTCCAGACCGTAATCCCCGCTTGCAGCAAGTGGTAACGAACGATCTCCCTTGTTGCCAGATCTTCTTCTGCATAGGAGATAAACACCTGGGTCATACCGCCATCGGCGGCCTTGATGCTCTCGGTAATAAAAATTGCCTGTTGCAAACTGGGGAGACAGGGAGGTTGCTCCGTGGCAAACTCGGTCATCAACCAGGTCTGAGCTCGCAGCCGATCCTCCCCCATCAGCAGATACGAGGCCTGACTTTGGTGACGATCCCAGGCCAGGGCCCTGATCAACAGCTCAGTGTGCTGATGGACATAGTCTTCATGGCGATGGCACAGGTCCACCAGGCCAGTGACGGCCGCCTCCAGGTTGTCCACATCTTCACGGGCATAGATCCAGTTAATCTTACTGATGCCGGCAGGCATGGTGGGAAAGCTGGAATGTTTACCCTGGGCTTTATAAGCGTGCCACTGGTCAGCACTACCCCCAGGGTTTCGAGCTTTCCAGGTGGTCTGGCTAATCTCCTCCACCTGCAAAATGGGGATAATGCGCTTGTTATATTTCAGCGCCAGGGCAATTTCCTTAGCGCAGTAGGGAGAATTAACCGAGTGGGGGGCGATGATAAAAATAAAGTTGTGGCTTTTTTCGATACCATCGTTAATCTGCTCTTGGAAATCTGCCCCCAGGGGAATGTCGTTTTGGTCAAACCACACTTGAAAGCCCTGGTTAGTCAGCCGCTGATAGAGATCGGTGGCAAAGGTTTTACTATCGGCTCGACCATAGGAAATAAACGCATCGTAAAACTGGTTAACCCCTTGGCTAGCCTGGATAAATGCTGTGTGGAGATCGGTGGGGGCGCTAAGGCCAGGCTCTGACAGCCAGGTCTGGGCCATGGCAAAGTCACTAGACCGCAGCAGGAATTTGCGATCGCGCCCCTGGCTTTCCCAGCTCAGCGCTTTAACCAAAATCTGCTTGTGCTGTTCCCAGGCATCAGCGGAGCTTTGCAACGTGCGAATGAGCTCCGCCATGGCGCGATCAAAATGAATATCCGACGCCAGGGATGAAAAATCAATAAACTGCAGCATTCGCAAATCCGCTGGCAACAGCGCCACATCCATGGACTGCACCAGCACTGGAATAATCCGCTTGTTATACCGCCGAGCGTAGGCCAGCTCCTGTTGACAATATTGGGAGGCCAAGGAGTTGGCAGAGAGCAACAGAACAATATTATCGGCCTTTTCAATCCCACGATTGATTGCCATCTGAAAGTCCACAGCGGTGGGAATATCCACCGTGTTGACCCACACGGTAACCCCCTCGCGCATCAGCCGCTTGCGCACCTTCTCCTGAATTTTCATATCCTCTTCACTGTAGGACATGAAAACTTGGGTCATCTGGTCATTGGCGGCTTTCAGACTCTCGGTAATAAATTCGCAGTGTAAATCGGTGGGTAGGCAGGGGGGCTGCTCATCTTTAAAGTGCGTCTTTAACCACAGGTCGGCCTTGTCCAGGACCTCGTCATCGGTTAATAAATACCGAGGCTGACGCTGCTGACGTTGCCAGTCAAGGGCCAGGGTCAACAGCTGGGTATGCTGACGCACATAGGGCTGCTGACGCGCCAGAATTGTCTGCAACCCTGCCATTGCCTGATCAAAATCATCAATCCCTTCACGAAAATACACCCAGTTAATTTTGCTAATTTCAGGGTGCATGTTGGGGAAACTGCTGTGGGCTCCCTTTTCCTTTAGCGCCTGCCAGCCCCACTCATCAGCATCAGGGGTGCGCTGCTGCCACGTTTCATAGCTAATCTCCTCCACATGTAGCAGAGGAATAATACGTTTGTTGTAGGCTAAGGCCAGCTCAATCTCTTTGGCACAATAAGGCGAATTAACCGAGTGGGGAGAAATAATAAAGAGAAAGTTATCGGCTTTTTGAATGCCATCGTCAATCTGATTTTGATAGTCCACCCCCAGGGGAATATCGTCAAAATCAAACCATCCTACTACCCCAGCCTGGGCTAAACAATCTTTGACCTGCCTGGCAAACAAACGACTGTCTGCTCTGCCATAGGAAATAAAGACATCTTGCAGAGATGATGATGATGGATGGGTCATGAGATTTTCAGTGTCAGGGTTAATAGCGCCTGGGGTTCTATTAACCAAGGCGCTATTTTTTGTGATTAGTGTTGGCCCATAGGCCCAAGCCTAGAGCATTCTAGATTAGAGATATTAGAGATAGCTTAGAAACCATAGTCCCATCGCGCGCGGTATCCCCGAGCATCAATGTGGGTAAAGACCGAGGCACTGGCAATCCCACCGCGATCTCGCCACCAGGGCTCTAGCTTTCGGTTTACCTCCGGTGGAGAAATACCTTGAACCACAAAATCGACGGCATCGCCTGAGAGGTGGCGAGAACGACTGGCCCCACCGGCCTTGCGATTTGAGGCGGGATCACGATACCAGGAGTTGACAGTGATGGGACGTCCCCCCAGGTAATCTCGCACCTCTTCCATAGCTTCGGCAATCTGCAAAATGCCATTGACCACAGTCTCATCTACGGGAATGCGATTCCCGTTTTTGGTCGCTTCAGCCCAGCTAAAGTTACCGCCGGTCAAAATAGGTTCGCCGAGATAAACCGTGCCCAGCTTTGGAACCGTAATGGGTCGCCCCCGATCTTTTTCTGCAATCTTTGTTTCTGGCTCAGCGGGGGGATCCATGGGTTTATTATTGGGTTCCGTCCCCTCTAGCTGAATGTGCTGGGCAAATACGTACCAGTCAACGCGGTCGTTTTGACCCAACAGCACACCATCTGGAATCCGCACTTTCACATGGCCGCCCTTGTCTGGGTCGTCTGTCACCAGGTCTAAACGGGTACCGGCACTGACCAGCATTTTCTCGTCCTGGGCCAGCTTAAATCCCTGGTCTGGCCTAATTTTAAATAGGGTATCCGCCAGCACTAGCAGCTCGGTGGCGGTCTTGGGGCTGCCCACATCGATTAGCTGTTGCTGTAGTAGATAGCGCACAACGGCAGCGGCCCCGATGCGTGGCGTATTTTCGCCCAGGACACTGGTCCCGCCCCAAACCCAGGTCGATTCTTTGCCCGCACCGCCACGAAACCCATTCCATAGGTCAAATCCCCACAGAAATGCACCTAGGGTACGGGTTTTAGCCTGATGGTATTTTTTGGCAATCAGCACGTCGATTACCTGACGCTCAAATTGGGCCGGTTCGCGAAAATTCCATTCGCTGTAGTGCAAAATACCGACAAACCACCAGGGTACTCCGGTGGCTTTTTCAACGGATTCATAGTGCGATCGCAACTGCACCATGCGCCCCACAATCCCCCTGCCCGTGGGCTCTGTCTCCGACTGAAGCGAACAACCTTCAAATGCCGAGCTATACTCTGTTTCCAGTTTTTCTAGCGTTAAATCCATGGAATTGGTAGATGAAACAACAGAGTTTGGCAACGAG
>CALBPH010000005.1 GCA_937899365.1 uncultured Leptolyngbya sp. | reverse complement strand
AGGCCCGCACTATAAGGGCCCACCCCCAAGGCCATAACCATGTACCCCAGCTGGGACATGGTTGAATAGGCGAGACCTTTTTTGATGTCGTTTTGTGTGATGGCAATGGTGGCCCCCATCATGGCGGTAAAGGCACCCACATAGGCAATGGTGGTCATTACCAGGGGAATTTCCTCAAACACCGGGTACATGCGGCCAATCAAAAATACGCCCGCTGCTACCATGGTTGCCGCATGGATTAGGGCGGAGATCGGTGTCGGCCCTTCCATGGCATCGGGCAGCCACACATGGAGCGGAAACTGTGCGGACTTAGCCATGGGACCCATGAACACCAAAATGGCAAACAGTGCCGCTAAGCCCCCTGGAATACTGCCCACGTCTACCAGGTGAGTTAGGCGTTCGCCCATGATGTCAAAGTCGAAACTGCCGGTGGCCCAAAACAGACCCAGCATGCCCAGAAGCAGACCAAAGTCACCGACGCGATTGGTCACAAATGCTTTTTGACAAGCGTCTGCCGCCGGCTTGCGACTGTACCAAAAACCAATGAGCAGGTAGGAGCACATGCCCACCAGCTCCCAAAATACATAAACCTGTAGCAGGTTGGGGCTGATGACCAAACCCAACATGGAGGAGCTAAACAGACTTAAGTAGGCATAAAACCGGACATAGCCAGGGTCGTGGGCCATGTAACCATCGGTGTAGACCATTACTAGGAAGGCCACCGAGGTTACGATCACCAGCATCAGTGAGGCGATGTGGTCGATGGTGTAGCCCATTTGAATGGTAAAGTCGCCCGCCGAGGCCCACTCAAACATAAATGAGTAAGGCTCGTGGCCATTCCATTGGCTCCAGAAAATGCCGAATGACATCACCATCGCCGCCCCAATCAGGCTAACGATAAATACTGAGCTTGGCGTACGCAGCTTGTTCGTCGCGTCGCTATAGCTAATCAGACCCACGCCGACAATGGCTGCCCCTAGGAGCGGCAGTACCGGGATGAGCCATGCATAAGAATATAGAGCTTCCAAGGGTTCCATAATATTTTTATTGGTTGCCCGTCTGAGTTGGCAAAACCGCCTACATTGTGACACATGGGAGCTGGACTATTCTTCCCCTTCATGAACACCTTTCTTGCGGAACGTTTATTTTTCCTTGAGTAGATGCTCACTTTAAAGGCATACAACTCAAGCGTGCTGAGGCCTTGTGTTTAATCTGCCTCTGGGTAGAGTTTGATCCTGAGAAAAAGGTTATTTTTTTGGCGGGCGTTGGGGATTTGAGATTGGGTGATGAAGATGGGGCGCTACTAAGGATGTGGGTAAGGCTAAGTCGAATGGGGCGCTGGTTAATTAGGGTGATGGTGGCCATGGTCTTGGGCATGGCCTTAGCCCTGGCTACGGTATCGCCAGGGCAGCTCCAGACAGCGATGTCTGACGATGCAAACGTTGTGATTGATGGCCGGGTGTTATTTGCGCTGGGCAGCATTGATGATTTTAGTGCTGAGGCGCGGACTGAGTTTGCCAATCAGGCGCTGTGGCAAGTGTTGGAGAATGCTGAAAGCCGGTCGATTCGGGTGCGAACCCGCCAGCAAGAGGGTCTGGTGACCGTGCGGGCCAACGGGCGTCATTTATTGACGGTGACTAGCAGCGACCTGATTGCTGGTGTGACGGCCCAAGAGCGGGCCGATCTGTGGGCCAGTCGTTTGCAGGCAGCGTTGGACCGGGCTCAGCAAGAGCGACAGCCTGCCTATCGACGACGGATGGCCTGGCTGAGTTTGGGGGTAGTTGCGATCGCACTCGCAGGCTGGGCCCTGCTTTACAACGGTCGTCGCTGGCTCTGGCGACGGCAAACGCGCACTGGCAAAACCTTGCCCCTTTGGATATTGCCTTCCTTGCTAGTGGCTCAGGTGTTGGTTTGGGTCGCCGCTGGGGTTTATGTCTGTGAGCTCTTTCCCCTAGCCCGGTCGACGCGCTATCAGGTTTTTCAGTTTTTAGGGCGCACATTTACCGGTCCGCTATTTGATATCGATGGTCAAGGATATTCCCTGGTTGATGTGTTTCGGTTTTTACTGTTGGCCCTGGTGCTGTGGCTGGGGGTGAGAGTCATCACATCGGCAGTGAAGTCGCGATTCTTGCAGGCGGCAATTCCTGATCGGGGGGTGCAAGATGCGATCGCAACCCTGATGCAGGTTGGCCTTACGGGTATTGGTATATTTCTGATTTTGCAGGTGCTGGGTATCGACCTCAGCGCCTTGGCCATTCTGGCCAGTGTCGTTGGTGTGGGGTTAGGGTTTGGTCTACAAAACATTGCCAACAATATAGTCAGCGGCTGGGTAAT
Source organism: uncultured Leptolyngbya sp. (assembly GCA_937899365.1). Lineage (GTDB taxonomy): Bacteria > Cyanobacteriota > Cyanobacteriia > Phormidesmidales > Phormidesmidaceae > Leptothoe. The sequence goes on along the minus strand of CALBPH010000005.1, from coordinate 6,140 downwards.
GCTATTTGAGCGCTCGATTCAGGTAGGGGATTTTATCAATCTGGGTGACTTGGCCGGGACGGTGGAAAGCATTGGCGCGCGCAGTACAGAAATTCGCACCCTGGATCGGGTGGCAATCATTGTGCCCAATGCGGAACTGCTAGAGAACAAGGTGATCAACTGGAGCCACGGTCATCCGGTGTCTCAGCTGCATTTGCCGTTGGGAGTTGCCTACAGCTCCGATATTCGCCAGGTGCATACGGCGGTGATGGAGGTGGCCGGTGCCCATCCTAGTGTGTTGCGATATCCCCAACCCCGTTTACGGTTTCTCGGCTTTGGTGACAGTTCCCTTGACTTCGATGCTCTGGTTTGGATTCGGGACCCACGTCTACAGTTTGATCTCAAAAGTGACCTTTATTACATGCTCGAAGCAAACTTTCGGCGTCATAACATTGAGATTCCATTTCCCCAGCGAGATCTAAACATCCGGTCCTCTCAGTTTGAGCCAACTGTCTGGGCACAGCCGCTGGAGGACGGTACACCGACCTTAGAAAATACAGGCAAAAATACCAGTGGATTAATGCCCAACGATCTGTTGGCAGATGTTCGAGACTATTCGAGTTTGTTAACGAGCCATCAGCGCTTGCAAGACGTAGTTCTAGAGCGGCTGGTAAAACAGATGCGTTCGGACGATGGGGTAACTATTCAAGATCGGCGATTTCGCTTGAGTGTTTATTCGAGTTGTTTTGTGGGGAGTGAGGCGGTGACGTGGTTAGCAAAGACCCAGAATGCTACGCGGGAAGCTGCAGTGAGAATTGGTCAGTCGCTAGTAGAGAAAGGGGTGTTTCACCATGTGACCGACGAACATCCCTTTAAGGATGAATATTTGTTTTATCGGTTTTATGACGATGAAATCTTGGCTTGGCGCATCACGATGCGCCAAGACAGCGCCGTGTCTCCAGTTCAGCTAGATAACTAGAAGAAGCGAGAGCAACAACCTTGAAGACTAAATCAGATGTTGAAAATCTCTCTAGCTAGGGCTCACGCCGAATTTGATCGCCATTTAGGTTGGTGCGATAAACGTAGGCCTTATTCGTCTCAGTATCAATAGCTTCAACCTGCCAGCCGTCAGTCAGGGCTGCAAGACAGCTTTCGGCTGGGCCACCAAGACCGAGGCAGCCGTCGGACCAGGTTTGGCGACTGTAGTTGTCGAGGGTGATCTGGTCAGTGGGAATGTCTAGGTGGTTGGCTAAATCACTGAGAACCTGGGTTTGGATAGTGTTGGGCAGGGCGTCTTGGGAGGTGTCGGCCACGGAAGGAGAGGGGGATACAGTCTCAGACTGGTCTGTGTCAGGTGGTTGAATGACACAGCTGAGGAGAAGGGGGGTGCTAAGCAGAACTATGAGAACTGAACGCATGGGGTAACCCTATTGAGGTGTGATAGGCCTACTCTAGCGTTGGTATTTTTGAGTCAGTCTCCGGTTACGAATTTTGAGACAGAGCCTAACCAATGGCCGTTGCTGATCCTCGATATGATTTTCTCTGCGAGATCCTGGCCTATGGCCTATCTCATCGCTCGGTTCATTCTCTAAATCGGCAACGGTAACGAAGGTGACCAACTCTACATACAACAGGGGAGTGCATAAAACAGAGGAGTGCTCTCTTACTGCTTTAAATTCTCTCTTCGGAGGGTAAAAACATGACGCAGATCATCCATTTGTGTGATGCAGTGTCTCCTTTTTGTTGACATCTCCCCAGATTAAAGTGCCTTGATTTGAATCATATTGTTCCTGGCAAGAGCTCAGTTTGATAACTGTCCTTAATTTCTGGGGTATCGTCCCTCTCCTGGCAACGAAATAACCGCCTTTCAACCTGTGCCGATTAGAAGAATGGCCCCTGGCTAGTATGGCTTCAAGAACAGATCGCTAGGGTCTAGGTGTTGCCGCTGGGTGCTTTCTATCGCTCTCCTTGGAGGGTTGTATCGAATCGGAATCAGGTGTGTCATATCCGCAGCGGCATGCAAATTCTCTTAACGTTGTCACCTTCAGGATGCACACACGGTCATGGCTGTACACACAATAGGCTTACCATCAGGCCTAATAGAAGATATTGATCTTATTATTCGTCAGGATGCGCGAGAGTTAATCGACCGCATCGAGCAGGGACTGGCGTCTGAGCATCTATCCAAATCTGCCTATCGCGAGTTGGGTAAGTTGCTAGAGCAAGTCCCCCATCTAGAACTTACTAATGACCAAATGTTAATGCCCATGATGGAGCTGGCGGTCAGTTTGTTGTTACCGACAGAGGCTGTACCTAAAAATAACCAGTCGCCTGCTATGTCGATGGCAGAACGGGTGTCGCTGGCGCGGGATATTCGCAAACGGATTGCCCGTGAGATTCGGATTTATCGCAATCCGCTAGTCGCTGTGCTGAGCGCTGGGGGTTCTCCCGCTGCGCAGCTGATCTCTGGTCTCACCTGGTTCACGATCACCATTACGGTGCTAATCGGCAGTACCACCGCTGCGCGGATGTATCTGGTAAACCAATATGAGATTGGCTATCAGCATGGCATCAACCACTCTCAGCCGATTGCTGACCCGGTGGATGAGCCGCCAGAAGAGTCCTCTGACAGTAGTTCTGGCAGTTCTGACGGGGTTGTGGTCGATGGCGAGCTGTCGGGCTCAACAACCATTGTTGAGGGGGAAACCCAAGGGTCCCAGGTGGAGTTATTTTCGTCACAGGAGTGGCAATATATCCAGCTGGTGCTAGCAGCAGGGGGGTTGGGCAGCATCGTTAGCGTGATGTTGCGATCGCGAAAGTTAGAAAATCGCAACCGCTCCCAGTCGGTGATTCCCTTCTTTATCGGTTTTTTTAAGCCGGTGGTGGGTACCGCCTTTAGTTTGCTAGCGGTGGCGCTCATTGAGTCGGAGGTGGTGGTGGTGTCTGGGTTTAATCCTAGCGATGCCGAAACCCAGTCGAAGTATCTGTACTTTGCGATCGCATTTATTGCCGGATTTAGCGAAGTGTTGGTACCTGACTTCCTCGCCCGTACTGAAAAAACGATGTCATCTAGTGAGAGTAACAAAAAGGATGATCTCTCCTAGGTAGATTCGGATAATGCAGGGCGGCCCCGTAAAGAGGACTACGGGGCCGTTCTGCATTGGCGCTTGTGCAAGTTTGACGTTGTATTAGCAATTTTGTTGTTCCTTATTCGCCCATGCTAAAGCCTACTATTCTTAGTCTATTGATATTGAGCACCATCCTGGCAACCCAGGCCCAGGCAGCTCAGCGATATGGTGCTATCGCCATTTCGCGCTCTGGTGACTGGGGGGTGGCTACCAATTATTTATCAGTCACCAATGCAGAACGAGAAGCCCTACGCAGCTGCGGTGATGCCAACTGTTCTATCCAAGTATCTTTTCGCAGGTGCGGTGCCGTCGCAGAACACAATCGCAGTCTTGCCTGGGGGGTGGCATCTACGTTGACCCGCGCCAGGATGCAGGCCCTAAGCGTCTTGGAGAATAAAGGTAAGATTCTTGCTGAAGTCTGTAATCAAGATGATTGATCAAGGGAGCAGCCCTGTTGAACTTAATTGGGTTTAGACGAGAAAGGGGCGCAACCTGGGTTGCGCCCCTTTCTCGTCTAACGGTCGATGACTAAAGCCCTGCCTCAGGTTCGCTGGCCGCAAAACTCGCTGGCTGCAAACAGCTACGCCAAAGAGCTAATGATGTAGGTTGGCTGCCAGAATCTTTTCTGGGGATGTAAATCGGCCGGTTGGTAATGCTAAAGATTCTGCCACTACTTCTTTTTCGACAGTAATTTTTGCAAGATTTATGTCTGAGCTACTAATTTTAGTTGCTTTTTGAAATGGTGATTCTGCTAAACAACACGACTTCCATGCAGATTGAACGGGCACACCAAACTGTGAACATTCCCCCCCTCGGCGACCAACGGGTGTATAAAATCGGCAGGCACCACATCGTGCAGTTTCATTTTTTTTAATGCTCATGAAAAAAGAGTTGAGAGAATCACTAAAAGCCCTTACTTTCAATATTGTGAATTAGTTTCAAAAAAAAATCTGACACCCTAAAAATGTTAGAAGCTTGATACGTCAGGCCTCAGAAGTCAATTGGGGTGGCGATCCCCGTTAATGTTTTCTTTATATTCCATTTAAATAAATCAATATTTTTGAGAGTGTTTGGGATCATCTATGGGCGGGCGATCCCCAAAAAGATAGGATTAAAAATCAGAAAAAAATAGTAGTGATAGCGAATGGCAAGTTAGCTATTAACTAGATACAATCCTTCGTCTCTATTTCCAGGTTTTTACAATGCATAGGGCACACATGCGCCATCTAGCGATTTCTCCGGGTGGGCAGGCACACTGACATTCTGGGCAAATTTCTTGATATTTTTGTTGTGTTTTCTTGATGGTTACCCACAGGGCATAGGCTTCTTCTGGGGTTTTTGTGTGCTCTTGCTTTGGGGCTGTTGTTGTGTCGGTCGTCGTTTCTCTTTCATGGCTGGGATGGCCCACATAGCTAGGGTGTTTCCGCACCCAGTCACTCACAGGTTGTTCGATGCGAACGGGTTTAGCATGCCATTTAGCGCTAGAAAAGCGAATATCCTCTAGCGGCAGAGTTATTAAGCGGTTGAGCTTATGGAGAATGCGCCGGCGCTCTAAGGTGAGGGTTTGGGCCCAGGATGCATTGGCAACGGTGACATAGAGTACATGGCGCTGAATGCTGGCGGGCTTGGTCTGACGAGCTACCACGTACCCTACGGCCTTGGGCCAATACTCAACAACTTGGCCAAACTGTCGTCGAGCCTGCCAGCCTGGCTGAGCTTCGATGTCCGTAATCAGTGATTGCAATCCAGAAAAACCCATGGCGACCTCATTTTTTCTCATCATGTAGCCGTCGTAGCTACCCGTTTCTATTTACTGGGTGTCCCTCAGTCTGATGAAGACAGGCTGAGCCCTGGTTCAATCCATTGAGCGCTTTAGTTTTAGATGCCTTAATGCCTTAGTTCAGACACCTTATTCGATAGGGAATAGCGACCCAACCATAACAACCTTTGACTAACGTGCTAACGTATGGTCTATCAGTGACGACTGTTTACTTTCCACCTGTTATTTTAGCTGTGTCCCATGGCTTCTTCCCCAGACAACCCATCGGCTGCCATCCCGCCTCGAACCGGCTCAGGCTCTACCCCAGAGATTGATCCGCAGCTAGAAAACGTTCTACGAAATCTTAACGTTAATCTTGAAGATGAATTGACTCGCTATCGGCGTCAGCGCCATGGTCGAGTGCCGCCACCGCCACCGCCACGGCGGGCGGCCCAACGCCACACTATTGATCTGATTTCTGTGCCAGCTTCCTCGGAGGGCGATGGTGTAACCCCGGACGCGCCTTCGCCACGACCTGTACCACCACCGCCTCCACCCAACCCTTTTCTAAACCAAGCGTCTGAGTCAGGGATGGAGAGTGCGCCACCTGAACCGGCTCAAGAGGTAGGGCTGCTATCAGGTTTAGACGAGATTGCGGCTGACTTGGAGCCGCAATCTGACCCTGATCAAAACACGGCGTTACCGGTACCTGCCAACGATACGCCGACTGAGGAGTATCTAGAGTCCTCGCAAGAGTTATTGAAGAGTATTGCCGATGATCAGGCTGAACCTGAGTCAATTCCTGAACCCTATTCCCCTGAGCGCAAGAATAACGGATTGCTCAAGCTGGCTGGCTTGATCCTGGTGTTGCTTGGCGGTGTGGGTGTGGGGTTTGCCATTACCTATCCATCGCAATTGCAGAAGTTGCGATCGCAACTTTGGCCTGCTGGTACCGAAACGGCTGACACTGACACCATCGAAACAACGACCGGCGAGACGCCATCCGGTACGGCTGTCCCTGAGGCCGCAGCAACCGCTCCAGATGCCCCCTCAGAAACTGCTCCCGACGGCTATAAGCCCCCTGGTCCCGATCTCTCCACCCGAGAATTTAAAGAGCTCGATCTAGAAAGTTTGAGCACGTTGGATGTCGACGGTGCTGGTGCCCCTGCATCGGCCACTCCACCGCTGACTAATCCAGCCCAGACGCCCATTCCCGCAGCGGCTCCTGCCGGGCAGCCCGCAGCAGCTCCTGACGGTACGACCAGCGCCGCTCC
>CALBPH010000004.1 GCA_937899365.1 uncultured Leptolyngbya sp. | reverse complement strand
ACTCGCCTTCTTCCCTGTCAGATTAATTATATCGCGGGTAGCTGTCTGCGCCTTTTCCTGGGATGGGGGGTGACCCAGTTCTGTGGAATTCGGGACAAAAAATCCAGCCGGTAGCGATTGTTCTACTACCGGATGACGTCCTGATTCAATGGCAAGTTTTCGGCTGGCGACCATCTCCGGTTGACAGTACCCCTGGTAAATGGCGATCTCAGCCAGCCCACAGAGAACATCCGCCGCCGCAACGTTGACCGCAACTTTGCGAATCAGCTCTGCATGGTGACCGACATCATCTCGCAGTTCAAGAAAAATCTCATACTCAATTTGGTTGATTTCATCCTTCGCATTGAGGATGCGGGCCTCGCGTTCTTTGAGCTCAGGGGTGATGTAGCGCTCTTCGTTGGTGAGAGTCTGTTTGCGAATGTAGTTGTCAGGGGCCTGGCTGCTTTTTGCTCGAGAGATGCTGAGGTAATAGCCAAAGGCTTTGTTAAAGCCCACTTTTAAGTTAGAAATGCCGGTGCGTTCTCGCTCGCTGACCTCTAAACTGGCAATCCAGCGCTGATCGCTGCTGACCTGGTCGCGTAAACCGTCGAGGTGGGCATTGACGCCTTCGCGGATCAGGCCGCCATCGGTGAGGTACAGGGGTGGGCTGTCCACCAGGTGCGATCGCAATTTCCTCCCCATCTGCTCTAGCTCGGGTGGCACGTCCTGCAGCTTGATCAGATAGGGTGACTGGGCATGGGCCATGAGGGCCGCCAGGTCCGGCAGTTTCTCAAAAGACTCGGCCATGGCTACCAGGTCCCGACCGTTTGCTGTTCCCGAACCCGCTCGCCCAGCTAGCCGCTCCAGGTCATAAATTTGCTTGAGGATTAGCTGCAGCTGTTGCCGCAGGGTGCCATTGTCCACCAGCTCAGTAATGGTCTCCTGGCGTTCTTGAATCTTATCGACGCTCAGCAGCGGCTGGAGCAACCAGCGCCGCAGCGCTCGACTGCCCATGGCGGTGGTGGTTTTGTCTAGGGCCCAGAGTAGCGACCCATGAAAGACGCCATCCCGAACAGTTTGGGTGATTTCTAAGTTGCGACGGGTCTGGTTATCAATAACGAGAAATTCTGTCGTGGCGTAGGTCGACAGGGGCTGTAGGGGGGCAAGACTCTCTTTTTGTGTATCTTCGAGATAATGTAGCAACCCGCCTGCGGCCCTCACCGCCAAAGGCAAATGCTCACAGCCAAACCCCTCTAATGATCGGACGCGATAGCTTTGCAGCAGTCGCTGTTTGGCTTCGGCTTGGGTAAAGGGTGTTTGGGAGCGAAAGGTATAGCAAAACTGGGTGGGCAGTCCGTCTGGTAACTTGTCGGATGTTTCTCCTGGTCGTAGCAGCGCCCCTAGGTCTGGTGCGTTAGTGGGTACGAGCACCTCGGCCGGCTGCAGCCGCATTAGCTCCTGGGCGAGCTGGTCGATGGCACTACCTTGAGTGGTAAAAAACTCTCCTGTCGATACATCGGCATGGGCTAAGCCCCAGTGTTTGTCAGCGATGACGAGAGCTGCTAAAAAGTTGTTGCGTTTAGCCGTTAACATGCCCTCTTCGAGAATGGTGCCAGGGGTGATCACCCGAGTCACTTCTCGCTTAACGAGGCCCTGGGCCTGGGCCGGGTCTTCTACCTGATCGCAAATGGCGATGGCAAAGCCTTTTTCCACCAGTAGGGCGCAATAGCGGTCGAGGGCATGGTGGGGAATGCCGGCTAGGGGAACCTTACCGATGGCTTTCCCTGAATCTTTGCTGGTGAGAACGAGTTCTAGCTCCCGGGCAATTGCGATCGCATCTTGAAAAAACGTCTCAAAAAAGTCCCCTACCCGATACATCAGCAGGGCATAAGGATAAGCATCCTTCATCTCGGCATAGTGCCGCATCATCGGGGTGAGGTCTTCCCGATTCACCTCGCGATAGTCGGTGTACCGCACCGTATGCTTTAGCAACCGTTCTGGAATGCCGATGTCTTTTGCTGGTTGTTCAGACCGTTGCGTATCGGGGGCAGTGGCTTTAGAGGCAGTCATAGGGTACTTGAACCGTTAGGACGCTAAGTCAATAGTATGATCCTCCTCCCAGGGCAATCGCTAAGATATCCAGGAAAATTCGCACCACAAATGGTGTGTCAACGTTTAGAATCGTCTGACCTATGCCTGCTCGCCAATGCTGACGGATATTCAGACGCGTAAGTTAACCAAGCTGTTTCGGCTATATGACGCTAATAATGACGGTGTGCTGGTGCAGGAGGATTTTACGGCTCTAGCAACGCGATTAGCAGAGCTGCGGCGAGGACTGCAAGCTTCCCCCCACGATGAGCAAATTTTGGCCCATCTACATCAGGACTGGCTATCCCTGTGTCAGTCAGCCGATCAAAATCAGGATGCCAGCATCACTTTAGACGAATGGCTGATGTACTACGACCAAATCTTGGATGACATGAAGCAGTATGTCAGTCGAGTGATTGCGTTGGTAACGTTGCTGTTTGCCGCCTTTGACCAAGATAACGATGGCTATATTAGTGAGCAGGAATGGATGAGTCTATTGGCCATTTTTAATGTGCTACCGATCTATGCATCCTCTATTTTTCTGAATCTAGATGCGAATCAAGACGGCCTTTTGAATCAAGATGAGGTACTGACATTGATTCATGATTTTTTCTACATTAATGAACCGTCTGCGCCCGCTAATTTTATGTTTGGACCCTATTGATGCGATGAATGTTCGCGATGGATGTTATGGGATAAGCGGCAGAGGCTTCTGGGATAGATAATAGGCTGCTGGGATACCAATGAAGGCAGGGGGCAGGCGTATCATAGAGCTTTCCATGCTCAACAGTTTTACCTTTGTATGGTTTCCCTAAGCACGCCAGCTGCCGATCTTAATCCACCCCAATGGAATGATGTACCCCAGCTATCGCCTGTGCCTTTAGGGTGGTCACCAGACGATCGGATTGTGGCCCGGGCCCATTTAGTGGGTGAGCGTCTGATTCTGAAAACATTGGAAACGACTGAGGCTCTCTCTACAAATCCGCTGATTGTCAAGGCGGGTGAGTCGGGCTGTGCGGTGCTGCTGCGCTATGGCGTGGTGGTGGTCTTTAATCTTGATGCGACAGCAGAAGCGAACTATTTAGATTCCCTCACACCCTGGATTAAAGAGCCCCCAACCGAGCCCATCTTTGAAGAATTGCTATTGGCCTTTCATCCCACAGCTAAAGAACGCCTAGAGAAATCTACGCTGTGGCTCAGGGACTGCAGTGCCGAGCGTTTGCAGATTGTGGCGGAGGCCTTAGCGAAAAGTGTGGTGCTAGATTATTACGAACAGAAAGTGTTTGGGCTATTTGATCAAATTAAACCCTTTACCACGGCCATTCAAAACCCTAAAGAGCGCCCCCCAAAAGAAAAGGAACTACTGCGCTACATCGGTGGGACCCTGCTGATTCAGCAAAAAATGCTGGGCATTGTGGAGGTCGGAGATAAGCCTGACCCAATTTGGGACTTTCCTGACCTCAACCGCCTTTATTTGCGTCTAGAAGATGAATATGAGCTGCGGGAGCGGTTGCTGATTTTAGAGCAAAAACTGGCCTTAATTTCCCGTAGCGTTGAAACTGCCCTGGGGATTTTGCAACAGGACAGCAGTCATCGGGTGGAATGGTACATCGTGATTCTGATTGTGGTGGAAATATTGCTGTCAGTATACGAACTTTGGATTCAGTAGGCGTGTTTGGTGCGGCAGCTCCCAGCAGTGCTCAACTACGGAGCTGCGGAATATATTAAACGTACTTTGTAGCTTACATTGATGATCCTGGCTGACTGTGACGGTTGGTCAGGTTCAAAGGATGTGGTCAGCTCTCATTAACGCTTGTGTAAACGTTGGTGGAGTGGCTATACCTAGCTATCCTGTCAGGGGGGACACTATGGCCAATAAACCGCTGCCCGTTATTTTGAGGAAATTTATTTTTAACGATACGGACTCGC
>CALBPH010000003.1 GCA_937899365.1 uncultured Leptolyngbya sp. | reverse complement strand
ATGTGCGCCATCCGCATCACATTATTTTTTCTACATTTTCTACTAAGAGCTGGTGGCGATTTGGTCACTTTACCTTAGCCGGGCTGCTCTGTTTGTATGGTTCTCGGCAGCTCAAACCGGTTCATAAAATGACCCTGGCCTCGGCCATGGTGACAGGCTGTGGTCTGTTGACCCTTGGCTATGGATTTGTCGAGATCTACCCGATTGCCACCGTGGCTAAGCTGCAGTTTGCTCGAACAACGCCGTTTATTTTGCTCATGGCCCTCACGGCTATTGCCGTTTATGCCAGTGAGCACTACCACCGGGGCCATCGGGCGTTGGGGCTACTGTTGATCGTAACCCCCGTCATCGACAACCTGGGTGGTCTGATTACCTTAGTCGTGGTGGCCTTGACCCTAATCAAGCCAGGTACCGATGCCTTTTGGCAGCGCGTTAACCAAAAAAGCTGGGCCTTACCTTGGCTGGCCTACGATCTTTTCTTATTGGTGCTAACGGTGACCTATTCCTATCATTTAGCGCTGTTTTTAAGTTTTGCCTATCCGTTTTTAAGGGAAGAATTCCCAGCCAGACGGCTACGCCTGGCGGCCTATGGGGTGACAGCGATTTGTGGATTGTTTGTAGCACTACATTTGGGAGGCGTGGTGTCCCATCGAAGCTTAGGGCCGGTTCACCGGGCCATCAAGTTTGCCCCCTTAGTGGATCACCCCCTCAAGCAGCTGGCGGTCAATGCCCGTGATGCCACTTCCGTTGATGCCCTGGTGCTGGTGCCCCCGTCGGATCGGATGTTTCGGTTCTACAGCCAGCGTTCAACGGTGGTGAGCTTTAAGGCGTTTCCATTTACCGATGCCGGGATTGTTACCTGGCAAGAGCGTATGGAAGCAATGCTCGGTGAGCTGCCAGCGGAGATTGAGGAGAAGTTGGATGGGTTATTTTTGCCGCGAACGGGAGCAGAGCTAGGTGCGATCGCAGCGAAATATAACGCCACCCATATCGTCACCCGTCAAGATTGGCATCCTGAGATCCCTGGTAGCACCGTGGTAGACCAGCAGGAAGGCTGGGTACTGTGGGCTGTGAATCGTGACTCTAATTGAAGTTTTGTCCAGCTGTAGCCGCTTATTTCAAAGCCAGAATGCCCTGTTCCTTAAGCTTGGGATTGAACTTAATTGGCATTTGGGCTCCCCGAGCTTCGACCTTTGCTTTCACGTCTACCTCCACCCGGCGAGCCACCTGCTTGAGGAGCTTGTTAATTTCAGTGGGGTCGGCATTGTCGATTTCATGCCGCTCTGCCTCGGTCATGAATGTTTTGGCATCAATCGGCTTCTCCCAGGCTACCTGGGTGTCGCTGTTGCCAGAGGGAATGGCTCCATACTCTGCTAGCCAGGCATTACGAATTTCATCTAGTAGAGTGCGGCTGGGGCGTTCCACCGTGTAGACCTTAAACCAGTGGCACTGTTCTGGACAGCGCACCAAATGCTGGACTAATCCAACGTTCACATTGCGTGAAAAGCCGACATATTGCAGGGCTTGGGCCTGATCAAAAATGGCATAAATTCCGACCTTCCCGTCTAACTCTGACGGCAATGCTCCATCTACTAGATAGGGCTGCATTTCTAAGCTCGCTAGGGTGGGAATTGGGTTGGCCATAGTAGATCGGAGCGTGAATGACGCCCTTTATCGTAGTGCGATCGCTTCCAGGATGCAGGTTCTTTCAAATAAACTCAACGATTGCCGGTCTACCTGTTTCAAAAAGAAACACTATAGTGAAGGAATATTGCTTTTCTTACTGTTCAGTCATGGCCTCTCCTAAAGACCTGACCAATCTGCTCATTTTTGTCTTGCTGATTGGTTTTATTGGCTGGCAACTCTTGCGGCTGGGGCTAATTGTCGGTGTGGCCAATGGTTGGATGTGAGGGTGGTGCTGTTCCTGGTTTTATTGGCCATTCCTTTACGAACTTGATTGACTATCGGCACAGCCGTTCTATGGGAGATTTGCATTCGTCGATTGCTATAGAATGCTGATCGCTGTTTTGAACGGTAATTTATGCCCGCTCCCCACATCCCCACTGTTGCTTGGACCTGGCCAATTGGTGCGAACTGGGAAACGCCCTATATTGTTCGCTACGCCAGTAACTTAGATGATGGTCCTGCGCATGGAATTCCCCTGGGGGGTTTTGGGGCAGGCTGTGTTGGTCGTGCGCCCAGTGGCACGTTTAACCTGTGGCATTTAGATGGTGGTGAGCACACCTTTGAGCAGTTTCCGGCCTGCCAGTTTGCGGTGTATGAGCACCGTGAAGGTGGATCAAAAACCTATGCTATGGCGACGGCGGGCGATGGGTTAGATAGCTGGGCATGGTATCCGGCAAGTGAGGACACAGGGGGCACCTACAAAGCTCTTTACCCCCGCAGCTGGTATGCCTATGGGGGCGTCTTTGACGCGGAGCTAACCTGTGAACAGTTTTCGCCGATTTGGCCTGATAACTATCAAGAAAGCAGCTACCCGGTGGCGGTGTTTGTTTGGACTGCCCATAACCCCACCGCCCAGTCCATAACCCTGAGTATTTTGCTGAGCTGGCAAAACATGGTGGGTTGGTTTACAAATTCTGAGGCGTCGCCAGACATTCGGCAGCGGGAGGATGGTAGTCCGTTCTATGACTATGTACCCCGTCTGCGTCAGAGTGCTGGCAATTTTAATCAGCTGGTCCACAGCGATCAGGCCATGGGTATTGTCATGGATGGGGCCTGGACCGGCAGCCCGACGGAGGGCGATGGTCAGTTTTGCATCGCGGTACCAGTGGGTGACGGGGTGACCTATCACACCCGTTGGGATGCTGCTGGCGATGGGGCAGATCTGTGGGAAAACTTTGCCGCTGACGGTACTTTAGGTAATGTTGCTGATACAACGTCTGTGATCGGTGACGAGCAGCTGGGGGGTGCGATCGCAATTAAAATCACCCTAGCTCCTGGCGATACCCAAGAACTGCCCTTTGTGGTTAGTTGGGATTTACCCGTTACAGAGTTTGCCACTGGCAAAATCGCCCATCGTCGATATACCGACTTTTTTGACCAGACCGGACGTAATGCTTGGCAGCTAGCCCAGACAGCCCTCGCTAACTATCAAACCTGGCAACAAAACATTATCGACTGGCAACAGCCCATCCTCGACCGCAAAGATTTGCCCGACTGGTTCAAAATGGCCCTGTTCAACGAACTCTACGACATGGCCAGCGGCGGTACCCTATGGTCTGCGGCTAGCGCAGGCGACCCGGTGGGTCAGTTTGGCGTGTTGGAATGCATGGACTATCGCTGGTATGAAAGCCTGGATGTGAGGCTATACGGCGGTTTTGCAACGCTGATGCTGTGGCCAGAGCTAGAAAAAGCCATCATCCGCGCCTTTGCCCGCGCCATTCCTACCGAAGATTCCAAAAAGCGCATCATTGGCTATTACTACACCGTTGGTGAAGGTGAACACCTGGCCCCCAGAAAAATCAAGGGAGCCACCCCCCACGATTTGGGTGCGCCCAACGAGAACCCCTGGATTGCCACCAACTACACCAGCTATCAAGACTGTAATCAGTGGAAGGATTTACCCAGCGACTTTGTGTTGCAGGTTTACCGAGCCTTTTTGCTGACAGGTGGTGGTGATATTGAATTTTTGGCCGAGTGCTGGCCCGCCGTTACAGAAACCATTCAATATCTCAAGCTGTTTGATCTCGATGGCGATGGGGTTCCTGAAAATGGTGGTGCGCCGGATCAAACCTTTGATGATTGGCAACTTAAAGGGCTAAGTGCCTACTGTGGTGGTCTATGGCTGGCGGCATTAGAAGCGGCCATCAAAATGGGCGATATCTTGCAACAGCACCGGAAAATTTCCGGCAGTTTCGCCATTGTTAAATCCCAATATCAGCGCTGGATCAAGCAGGGTAAAATCGTCTACCAAAACAAGCTTTGGACCGGCAGCTTCTACCGTTTAGATTCTGAGAGCAATTCTGATGTCGTCATGGCTGACCAGCTCTGTGGTCAGTTTTGTGCTCGTCTAATGGGGCTGCCAGATATTGTTGATGCCGAATATATCGATATTGCCCTCGATACCATTTACGATGCCTGCTTCCTCAAGTTCAATGAGTATGCTGCCAGTGTCGCGGAGCCTCAATATGATAAATTTGAAGGCTCCCAGACCGGATTTTTTAGTGCCGCTCAGCTAGGAATGGCTATTGGTGCTGCCAATGGGGTTAAACCTGATGGCTCCCCGGAAAATCCAGATGACACCCACCAGCTAGAAGTGTGGACGGGCATTAACTTTGGGGTGGCCGCCTTCTTAGCCCAAATGGGTAAACGAGATCAGGCCATGGCTATTACAGAAGCCGTTGTGACGCAGATCTATAACCATGGTTTACAGTTTCGGACACCAGAAGCGATCACGGCCATGGGTACATTTCGCGCCTGCCATTATTTGCGACCGATGGCGATTTGGGGGCTTTATGCTCAGCTTTAGCGGTGGTGGGGTGTGGCGAGGTAGCGTTGCTTTGACAGACGTAGCGTTGCCTTGACAATTATCAAACTAGTTTAAGCATGGTGTACTCCACCCACACAATTGGGAACATTCTTAGCCTCAGGAATCGTCACCTTTAAGTCTGTTGACCATAACAAACGGCTGACTGCCAGTCGTTTGTGCCGCACGTAGCTGTTGTGCTCTAATGCTTTCAACGATTTCACTGCTGTGAGCTAGAGCGCAAAGCGGTATTTGCAATGGACTGACTACACAACCCAAAGGAGAACTAATTTTATGGGCGCGTTTTCGGGAGCCAACAACCATATCACTAGCGGTAATGTAGGCGTTGCCATCATCGCCGGGGTGGGGGGAGATCTTGCTTTTCAAGACTTCTCAACCGATGTCGAAGGATCGCTACAGGGCTATTTGACCATCGGTGGTGACCTATCCAAGCAGACTGTTGACCTGGGTGTGTTACCTGCAGCCAGCGGCGCATTTAATATTGCATTTCCCGGTGACACCGACATCAGCCTATTTGACACGGTCGTCGTCGCGGCGGGTGAAACCAGTGTTGGTACCGCAAGAGTTCCCTAGCTTAGGCTATTGATGTTATCGGCCCTTGGTTATGGGGTGCTGTTGAGGAGTGAAAGCTGTTGACCTTGGGATGATCGTTGGGGTTGTTTTAGCTGAGCTAGATTGACGCCTTCGTGCTCCAATAGCCAGCGCTTGCGGTCTAACCCGCCAGCGTAGCCAGTCAAACTTCCATTGGCCCCAATAACGCGGTGACAAGGTAACACTATGGAAATCGGGTTAAGGCTATTGGTGGTACCCACGGCTCTAACGGCGTTGGGGTTCCCTAACTGCCGCGCCAGCTCGCCATAGGACATGATCGTGCCTGGGGGAATTGAGCGTAGCGCCTGCCACACATTAGCCTGAAATTTGGTGCCGCCAGGATTCACAGCAATGGAATCGACCGCTGTTAAGTCGCCTCCGAGATAGGCACTAATGCGGGCGATCAGGTCAATTTCAAGGGCTGTAAAACCCTCGATATCAGACGGTTGTTCTAGCTCAACATTGCCATAGCGTTTGGCTAGCAGACGCATCAGCCGGGCCTCATAGCCTTCATAATCTAGCGATACCAGGGCCTGTCCATCAGTGACTAGCAATATTTCTCCGATGGGCGATGCCATCTTGGCTAGACGTAGGGGTTTACACGACTGAGTCATGGCGCCTTCTAATCCGCTCGCTATGATGAAAAATCGTATAGCCCCACCATAGCACCCGGATATTGTTTTCTTTCTATGAGCTTACCAAGGCGATTAAGCTGTTCTACGATAGCTTCTTCTGACTTAGGTCGTTTTCGAGCCAACAGAATCCAAACCCTCGTTTTATCTTTTAACTGTGTTTGTTTGAGATTGTTGAGTTCTTGGTAGTGACTTTCTAAATCCTCATCAGAGACTTTCCAAATACCGATATTCTGGAGCTGACTCAGAATGATATCGGGCACGGGTAGTTTAAATCGACGATTGTAAAATTCAAACTGTAGCTGTGCCCCTGGCAAAACATAGAGCTTATCTCCTGCTTGCCAGTGAGTATCGATGTATCGGATAGTCGGTCTCACGTGATCAAAATGCAGACTAGTAGGCTCTATCATACCGTGTAGACCTCGTCTTAACGGCATGAATATCAGTGTTATGACCATGAAGATGCCGATAATGCCTAGAATAGCAGGCTTTCGTCTCCAGCGACCCCACCAAAAAACAATACCTTCTGCTAAGAGAATAAGAGCGAAAGGAGTTAAAAATAAGACTAGTCGTTCTCGAAAGGGATATTTATGTAGAAAAGCAGCGAGTAGCGTCACTAAAAATGGGCTACTGAGGTAGATCAGTCGTAATTTAGCTGTGCGGTATAACAGAATACAGCCGGTGATAAACGCCACCATGGCAACACCGTCGGCAGGACCAAAAAAGCCTAGGGGCCGGTAGAAAAAGCGACCAAATGAATCAAATAGCCATACTATGTCTAGCAGATTGTCGGGGTATCGCCCGGCCCAGTTGTCTGCCAGATCGGTGCCAGAAAGGGCTTGGTTAATGACGCCAAAATATAGACCGCAAAAGCTGAGAATCCAGCTCCCGTATAGGGGAAGGCGTCGGAGAAAAAAATCTTTGAGGTCTGTTTTTGGAGCTTGCCACAGTCGAAGTGAGAGAATATTGGCTGCTTCTACCCCTGCGATGACAAAAATACTGGGGAATGACAACCAAATACTGATACTGCCGAGTATGCCTGCTATTAACAGCTTGGTCAGCTTGGGTTTGAGGGTGGCTAAGGAGATGACTGCCATGAAGAGTAATAACCCCATGGAGACATCCCAGCTGTAGGGTTTTGTCTCGCTAGCAAAATAGGCAATGTAGCCCTGGACCGAGAAGAGAAAAATCGCAATGGGTCTGGCCCTCCCCTGGGCAAAATTTTGGGTGAATCGATAGAACAAGCCCAGGGATAACAAGCCACCGATGAGGGGAAATAGGCGCAGACTATATTCGTGACTGCCCCAAGTCTCAATGGCAAATTTCTCAATCCAGAGAAATAGGGGAGGTGCGGCTTGGTTATAGTCAAGGGCGTCGAGCAGTTCTAGGTAGCTGCGGTCTAGCAGGTTGAGCCCAAGGGCAACTTCGTCAAACCATAGGGAGCGGTTGCTCAGGTATTGAACTAATCTGATTAAGACTCCTAACCCAACGCCCAGGAGGGAACAGATCTCTATCCAATGGGGCTGGGTTAGGGATTTTAGTTTCTGGGTGAGCACGATGGGGGCAATAAATAGCAGACTGTTACTTGTCTACCATGTTTGCTTAGCTCGCAACCTGGTTGACCAAGACGGGACTGTGGGTTTGGCAAATGGCTTCGATATGTCGATGGTCAGTGCCACAGCAGCCCCCAAGAACGCTGAGGTGGGGGAGCTGCTGCTTGAGTTTGTAGAAACGCTCGCCTAAATCTTGAGGGTTGCCCTCGTCTAGAGTCTCAGATTCGTCTAGCTCGGCGTGGCTCATCATGGAGGCGTTGGCCCGGATACCTCGAATTCTTTCTACCCAAGGGTCCTGATTGAGGATAACCCGATCAAAGTGGATGGGATGGGCACAGTTGATCATGTAATAGGCCGGGTAGCTGTCGGTGGCTTGATCCACTATGTAGATGGCTTCCTCTAGGCTCATGTCGGTGGGTAGTTTGCCGTTGGTTTCGACGGTAAAGGCAATCACGACAGGCATTTGTGCCTTTTGGGCGGCGCGGGCGATACCGATGGCTTCTTGGGGATAGGTGATGGTGAAGGCTGAGACGAGGTCGGCAGCGGTATTGCGGAATGTGTTGATTTGGGCTTGGTGGTATTGCTCGGCTTCGGCGATGGTCATCAGGTTGTCGGGGCTATAGCCGTCGCCACGGGGGCCAATGCAGCCGCTGATGACGATGGGACTCTCGGGGGTGGCGTAGGTATTGCGAGTGATTTGGAGAAGTGCGATCGCACGTCGATTTATATCAGCTAGTGCCGCCGCACCATAGCCTTGGCGACGCCCCCAAACAGCATTTGCCCGCCAGGTAGGACTGTCTAAAACCAGACCCATATTGTAAGTATGGGCCAATTCACCATAGATATTGAAATAGTTGTGCAGAGCTTCAGTCCCCAGGGGGCGATCCAACAACGTAAAGGCGGCAAAGTCAGGTAAATCCCACCCCTGCTGAAACAGTAGTACGGTTTCTAGCCCGCCATCAGTCATAAAAACGTTGTCAGACAGCTGCGGCAGCTGATGTCGGTAGTAAGCCATAGTTTGATTTCCCTAAGTGTGTGAACGATTTTGTTTAATTTGATACAAACCGCGAATGATGATTCCTCAGGATGTCCTGTGATATTCATCACGCCTCCGGAACCGATTCAGCAGCCATCCCCAGACAACCGTGGCAAAATAGGCAGTGACCCATGCCCATTGCTCTCCATGCTGCGTCTTTCTGAAATCAAGCTGCCCCTCGACCATACAGACGAGGATTTACACGGTGCTGTCTTGAAAAAATTACGTATTAGGGAGTCCGAGC
Organism: uncultured Leptolyngbya sp.; assembly: GCA_937899365.1. Lineage (GTDB taxonomy): Bacteria > Cyanobacteriota > Cyanobacteriia > Phormidesmidales > Phormidesmidaceae > Leptothoe. Next base: position 11,320 of record CALBPH010000003.1, on the reverse strand, counting down.
TGACTCGTCTGAGCGTCTTTAAACGTAGCTATGACGCTCGCAAGCGCGACGAGATCCGGCTGGTGTACATCGTTGATATTGAAACACCCAAGCAAAAACAGCTGCTGAGCCGCTTTAAAAAAGATGCCCACATCAAACCCACGCCGGATGTCAGCTACCACTATGTAGCCGAAGCTCCTAGGTCCCTAGACCATCGCCCTGTGGTGATTGGTAATGGCCCCTGCGGTATGTTTGCTGGGCTGCTTCTAGCCCAAATGGGCTTTAAACCCATCATTTTAGAGCGGGGCAAAGCGGTGCACGAGCGCTCGGTCGATACCTTTGGCTTTTGGAGTAAGCGAAAGTTCAAACCCGAGTCCAATGCCCAGTTTGGCGAAGGCGGTGCCGGTACCTTCTCCGATGGCAAGCTCTATAGCCGCATCAAAGACAATAACCACCACGGCAGAAAAGTATTACAGGAGTTGGTTAATGCGGGGGCTGTTCCAGAAATCCTCTATGTCAACAAACCCCACATTGGCACCTATCGACTGGTCAAGATTGTGGAGAACCTGCGTAATCAAATTCTTTCGTTAGGTGGAGATGTCAGGTTTGAAACGCGGGTAGACGATATTGATATCGACGATCGTCAGGTGCGGGGGGTCCTGCTCTCCAATGGTGACTATCTTCGTACCGATCACGTGGTGCTATCTGTGGGGCACAGTGCCCGCGACACCTTTGAGATGCTTCACCGACGGGGCGTATATATTGAGCCCAAACCATTTTCTATTGGCTTTCGTATAGAACATCCCCAACCGCTGATCGATCAGTGTCGGTTTGGTCAACAGGCCGGGCATCCCATCTTGGGTGCTGCCGACTATAAGTTAGTTCACCACTGCAGCAACGGTCGTTCGGTCTATAGCTTTTGCATGTGTCCAGGAGGGCAGGTGGTGGCCGCCACCTCCGAAACCGAGCGAGTGGTTACCAATGGCATGAGCCAGTACGAACGCAGTGGTAAAAATGCCAACAGCGGCATAGTCGTTGGCATTACACCCGATGACTATCCTGAGGGGCCGCTAGCTGGTATGGCCCTGCAGCGAGAGCTAGAGTCCCGTGCCTTTGCCCTGGGGGGCAGCACCTACGAAGCCCCCGGTCAGCTGGTTGGAGACTTTCTTAAAGGACAACCATCTATCCAGCTAGGGCGAGTGAAACCAACCTATCGACCCGGTGTGCATCTGTGCGATCTCAGCCCGAGTCTGCCCGACTACGCCATTGAGGCTATCCGTGAGGCGATTCCTATCTTTGACAAAAAAATTACTGGTTTCGCCATGCATGACGCAGTGCTGACGGGGGTGGAATCGCGTACCTCATCCCCTATTCGCAGCAAGCGCGGCAATGATTTTCAAAGTCTCAATACTCAAGGCCTCTATCCTGCGGGGGAAGGGGCGGGCTATGCAGGAGGAATTCTGTCTGCGGGAGTTGATGGCATCAAAGTTGCTGAAGCGATTGCCCTGAGTATTGTTGAAAAGGCCTCTTGTTTAGTGGGTTAAATCATGAAATATACGGATCTTCAGCAACACCCCGAAGGTGGACGCTACCTGGAAATTTATCGCTCTGCCACAACAGTGATCACTGACAGTAAAACCAGAGCGGCCCTAACCCACATATACTTTTCCCTAGAGCCCCATGAGGTCAGCCGGTTCCATCGGGTCAGCAACGACGAGGTATGGAATCTCTATCAGGGAGAGGGGCTGTATCTTTACCAATGGGATGGCTATTCTGCTGACATTGAGTCTACGGAACTCTCAGCAAAGTCCATGAACTTCTGCCATGTGGTGCCTGCAGGATGCTGGCAGGCAGCTGTTCCCATGGCACATCGAGTGTTGGTAGGGTGTTCTGTCGCGCCTGGGTTTGAGTTTGCTGATTTTGAACTCATTGATCCTGAATCAGCGACGGCTAGGCAGCTGCTGACACTGAATCCAGAACTATCTAGGTTGGTTTTGGTGTAGGGGCTCGTATCTCTTCTATTTCTGACGAGAGAATATACAGGGAAGACCTATGACATCTGTGAGTTTTCTCATGAGTCTTTTCTTAAGGACTGATATACTCGCCAGTAGTCTGTGCATTTACCTCTTTTTCCATGAATCCTTTACAGGATGCTTTTATTTCCTATGGTCGTATTGATAGTAAAGAATTTGCCAAACGTCTTAATAGCCGACTGATTAGGCTAGGCTACACAGCTTGGTTTGATGTTGATGACATTCCTTTAGGTGTCGATTATCAAAAACAGATTGATGACGGCATTGAGAAAGCCGATAACTTTATCTATATAATCTCTCCTCGCTCCGTTAACTCACCCTACTGCGATTTAGAACTTGAGCTAGCTCTAAAATATAAAAAGCGCATTATACCTTTACTGCATGTCGAGGAAATTAGTCGAGACACTTGGCAACAGCGTAACCCTGAGGGAACAGATGGTGAATGGGACGCTTATCAACAAAAAGGCCAACATATTAGTTCTCAAAATATGAGCCCAGAGATCCGTAAGATTAACTGGATCTATTTGCGGGAAGATGTTGATGATTTTGAACAGTCTTTTCAGGGATTGATTGATCTGCTAGAACGAGATAAAGCCTATGTTCATCAACACACAATACTGCTAACCGCCGCCCTAGAGTGGGAGCGTAATCAGAGGCAAACTCGATATCTGCGCATTGGGGAAGAGCTACAGCAGGCAGAAACATGGTTAGCTGTTCGCTTTGAAGACAGTCAACCCCCGGTTTTGCCCACCGATTTTCACTATGAGTACATTACCGAAAGCATCAAAAACGGTAATCACCTCATGACTGAGGTGTTTTTATCCCATGCAGAAGAAGATAGACCTATCTCAGATAAGATTAGCCGTACCCTGATGCGCGCAGGGATAACTACCTGGACGAACCATAGCGATATTGAAGCCGGTACAGAAGACTTTTTTGCCAGTCTTTCTCGTGGGGTGGAAGAAGCTGACAATCTTGTTTTTCTTATGTCGGTTTACTCACTACAATCTGATTATTGTCAGAAGGAACTAGAGCTTGCTCTTTCCTTAAATAAGCGTATTGTTATTGTGTTAGCTGGATTGGTGGATGCCTCCAAAATTCCAGAGAGTCTTAAAAATCAGCAGTATATTGATCTGACAGATAACCAAACAGATGCTGATTACTTAAACGATGAGAACGATCTGTTGCGAACTTTAAAGCAGGATGCGAGTTATTATCATGACCATAAGATCCTTTTGACCAAGGCCTTAAAATGGAAACGCCAGGACTATAACCCTTGCATTTTGCTACAGGGCTATGGATTACAATACGCCCTTGCTTGGAGAGACATTGCCCAAGTTAAAGATTCTCATAGTCTTACCTCTATTCAAGATCAGTTTATTGAAACCAGTAAAAATCAAACCTCGGCGATTTTACCTGATGTTTTTATCTCCTATTCGGCTGCAGATGCTGATTTTGCGCGCAGGTTGAATAATGCTCTGCAGCAGCAAAGAAGACGTACCTGGTTTGATCAAGAGAATATTGCTTCAGGTGCGGATTTTCAGCAGGAGATTCGCCAGGGAATTGAAAAATCTAATTACTTTTTGTTTATCCTGTCTCCCCGGTCAGTACGATCGCCCTACTGCGCTGACGAAGTAGAGTATGCGGTGAAACTAAATAAGCGGGTGGTGACAATCTTATATTGTCCGGTGGAAGTGGCTGAGCTGCATCCAGAACTGGCCAAGGTGCAGTGGATTGATTTTAATGCCCACGGAGGAGAATTTGCAGCCAACTTTAGAGAGTTATTACGAACGTTAGATACAGATGCTGAGTATCTGAAATATCATACTCGGTTGTTGATGCGAGCAAAGGAGTGGGTAAACAAGCGGCGTCAAGATGATTTTTTGCTGCGAGGAGAAGATCTGAAAGAGGCTGAACAATGGCGGCGAAAAGCTATTGAAAATGAGCCGAAGCCAACGCCACTGCAAGAGGAGTATATTGCAACCAGTGGCAAGTTATTTAAGAGTCGCCGGACAACGCTAATCGCAGCTGTAGGTGCCTTAACACTTTTATCGTTGGCGAGTGGTATCGCCAGTCGCCAGTCTGTGGTTGCCCATAGAATCAGGATTCTGGCTGAGCACCAGGCCCGAAATACAGAGCTGCGCTCCGAAGCTATCACGGTGGAAAATCTGAAATCATCCGGTCTAAATCATCAGGCTTTGTGGGTTGCCATGGGTCTGGGGCGAGATATTAAACGCTATGACAAGTCTGGCTATTTGGAACCGGGCACTAAGTTTCAAGCAATATCTGTTTTGCGCGAAGTCTATCATGACGAACAGGGTTTCTTGGTGGACAACACGATTACTGGTCATGATGCGGCGGTGACTAGCGTTACCTTTTCACCAGATGGTACTACCTTGGCGTCTGCCAGTGCTGATGGCACGGTTAAGCTATGGAATGCTATCAGCGGTGAACTATTCCACATCCTGATTGGGCATGAGGCACCGATCTCGAGTATCAGCTTTTCGCCGGACGGTTCTCTGCTGGCGTCTGTGAGTGAGGATGGCATGGTTAAGCTATGGCAGACAAGCAGTGGTGCTATCGTTAATACTCTTTCGGCGCATCAGGCTGGCGTTTCTATCGTCAGCTTTTTAGCCGATGGTAATACCTTAGTGTCTGCCAGTGAAGATGGGGTTGTGAAACTCTCGATATCGACTGGTAGTAAAGCTTTGCAACCTTTACAGGGTAGGGCTGAGGAGATATATAACATCAGTTTTTCATCGGATGGTACTACCCTGGCGGCGGGTGGTAATGATGGCATGGTACGGCTATGGGACCCACGAAGTGGGAGGGAGATTCAAACCCTTGCAGGTCAGGATGCACCTATCTTGAAAATCAAGTTTTCGCCCGATGGTAATCTTTTAGCCACTGTTGATACCTTTGACACAGTTAGACTCTGGAATCGCAACAGTGGTGAAGTATTCCAAACACTTAAAGGCTACGGCAATGTAATTAATAACATCAGTTTTTCGCCAGATGCTACGGTTCTGGCCTCCGCCAATGGTGACGGTATGGTAAAGCTGTGGGATTTGCGCAGTGGAAAAGAACTCCAAACTTTGAAGGGACATAGCGACAGTGTTTCTAACGTGAGTTTTTCCCCAGACGGCAATACGCTAGTCTCTGCGAGTGACGATGGCATCTTGAAGGTTTGGAAACGTAATCATGGTGGGGACCTCCAAATTCTGTCAGGCCATGGGAAGCCCGTATCTAGCCTCAGTTTTTCACCAAACAACAGTCTGTTAGCCTCTGCTGATTTTGATGGCACAGTGAAGCTCTGGGATTCTGATAATAGTCAAGAACTTCAGACCCTAGTCGGTCATGTGGCTCCGGTGTGGAGTATTCAATTTTCGTCGGATGGGAGTCTTTTGGCTTCTGCCAGTGCGGATCAAACGGTCAAGGTGTGGAACCCTGAGGATGGTAGCAAACTCCAAACTCTTACAGGTCATGAGGCTCCGGTGTGGAGCGTGAGTTTTTCCCCAGATGATACTCTGGTGGCCTCTGCCAGTGCAGACCGTACGATAAAGCTGTGGGATGTAAGCAGTGGCGACGAGCTCATAACCCTTATAGGTCATCAGGATTGGGTAAATAGCCTCAGCTTTTCGCCAGATGGGTCTCTTTTGGCGTCGGCCAGTGATGATGGCACGGTAAAACTTTGGGATCTAAGTAGTGGAAAGGAGATAAAGACGCTGCTAGGTCACGGTGCTCCGGTGTGGAGTGTGAGCTTTTCACCCGTTCGCTCGGGACTGCTGCGAGATTTGGGATATGTGCTGGCGTCGGCCGGTGCCGATAGTACGGTAAAGCTATGGGATAGCGTGAGTGGTCAAGAATTGGAGACGCTGGCAGGGCATTCATCGTTGGTAACCAGTGTGGGCTTTTCTCCAGATGGTAAGATTCTTGCTTCTGCGGGTGCAGACCATACGGTGCAACTGTGGGATATTACTGGCCAACAACAGCGTAGACGGGTGCGTGAACGCCGTGACCGTCGGCTTTATGGTCGTAAGCCAGGTCTTCAAAAATCCAGTAGTGACAACCTTCATAGTCGGAAGCTGCAAACTCTTGACGATCATACGGATCGAGTAACCAGCGTGAGTTTTGCGCCGGACGGTTCTGTGCTAGCCTCGGCTAGTGATGATGGTACCGTCATTATCTGGGACTTTAGTCTTGATGCTCTAATGGCTAAGGCGTGTAGTTCACAGCAGCGTTATTTACTCCATGGTAATCCGACTGATGAACAACTTGAGGTGTGTGAGGGCTCCGTTGCCAGTCAGCCTCAAAAGAGTTCATAGGCCATGCTTTTCGCTTCAGTGTTGGTGGCTGCCTACAGTTACTCTAATGGGCCAACGCTATACTACTGAATGTATTGTTCGATGGGGCCATTATAGTCAAGGGTGACGGTGCGATCGCGACCTGTGCCTTGGACGGTAACAACGCTTAAAAGCGTGTAGGTTTCTTCGAGGGCAACGGCGGTTGGTTCCCCGCCTCTAATGGTAAAGCGCCAGGTTTCGGCATCCAACATGTCGCAAGGAGATGCGATCGCAGCGCCATGCATGGCAGGTTCCGCTCGATAAACCCCTAATCCACCATTGGTGACTTCCGCCATCTGTCGCGCTTCATTTTTAGCGGCATTTAAAGCGATTTGCTCTGCCGGAGTGGCAGCGGTACAGGCAGTTTCAGTGCCTGAGGCTGGTTGTGCGGTCGCCGGTAAAGCAACACCGGTAATTGTAGCTAAGACCAGGCTGGAGACTGTGAGACTGTGCTTCATCGGGTGCCTCTCGTTAGAACGTCGCTTTCAGTTATAGAATACAGCGACCAAAAGATAGATCAGCACCTTCTCTTCGGCTAAGGTGACTACATCCGCTCTAGAACCTGAATCCCCAGTAGCGACAGACCCAGCTTGAGGGTGCGGGCAGTTAGATCGCACAGCATCAATCGAGAGGTGCGCTGGGGCTCCTCTGCCTGGTAAAATATTTGGCAGACTTCAAACAAAAATTGGCAGAGGCGGATGGGGAACAGCTCCAGGGCTACTACCATAACGATTGTATCGAGTGCGAGCAGATGTTTAGCCAGGGCTAACTCGGTGTTATCCTCCAGCACAATGGGGGCCTCACCCAGCTGGCTAAAATCGATGTCGCCCTTGCGGCTGATACCCTGCACCCGCACATAGGCATAGAGCATATATGGGGCGGTATTGCCCTGGAGGGCCAGCATTTTGTCGAAACTAAAGATGTAGTCGCTAGTGCGATTTTGGCTGAGGTCAGCATATTTAACTGCACCCAAACCCACAGCAGTGGACACCTCATGGATAAAGTCCTCTGACTCGTTGCGGCTTTCGTCGGCAATGCGCTGCTTTAAATCTTTCTCTGATCGAGTGATCGCTTCGTCTAAGAGATCTTTTAGTTTGACGGTCTCACCGGAGCGAGTTTTGAGCTTTTTGCCATCTTCTCCTTTGACTAGACCAAAGGGGACATGCACGAGCTCAACATTGTCGGGTATCCAGTGGGCGCGGTTAGCTACTTGAAAGACCTGGGCAAAATGGTTGGCTTGCCCGGCATCGGTAATATAAATGACGCGCTCGGCTATTTCATTGATGGAGCGCTGAGGGATAGCGGCAAGATCGGTGGTGGCATAGTTAAAGCCGCCGTCAGACTTTCTCACAATCAGCGGTTGGGGGTTACCGTCTTTGTTGGTAAACCCTTCCAGGAAAACAACCTGGGCCCCCTGATTTTCTTCTAACAATCCAAGAGACGTTAAGTCTTTCGTGACATCGTCTAGGAGAGGATTATAGAAAGACTCCCCTCGCTCTTGAATAGTGATGTCTAGACGATCATAGATTTTTTGAAACTCTTTGCGAGACTGTTCGCACAGTAGCTGCCAAGCTTTATAAGCGGTCTCCTCACCGGACTGAAGGGCAACAACGGCGTCGCGGGATGTACTTTTAAAGTCTTCGTCTTCGTCAAAGCGTTTTTTGGCCTGTTTGTAGAACTCTACTAGATCACCAATATCCACTGAAGATGACTCGGTGATGGCCTCTGGGCACACGTCGCGCAGGTGGGTAATTAACATGCCAAACTGGGTGCCCCAGTCGCCCACGTGGTTAAGACGTAGGACGTCATGGCCAAGAAATTCTAAGGTGCGGGCAATACATTCGCCGATAATGGTGGAGCGCAGATGACCCACGTGCATTTCTTTGGCGATGTTGGGACTCGAGAAATCGACGATGGTTCGCTTGGGCTGGGCGGTAGGGATGCCTAGACGCTCGTCTGAGTAAACGGCCTTGAGCTGCTCTTGGAGATAGTCGGTTTTGAATTTGAGGTTGATAAAGCCGGGACCTGCGATTTGTGGTGTGTCGCAGAGGTCATCAATGGTTAAGTTCTCGACAATTTTGGTTGCGATCGCACGCGGCTTATCTTTCAATCGCTTGGCCAACGACATGGCCACATTCGCCTGATAGTCACCAAACTGAGGATTATTCGTTGGTACCAGTACCGGGTCCGTACCCTCCAATTCGGGGCCAAACGCGTTTACAAGGGCGGTTTGTAGGCGCTGTTTTAGATCGTCGAGGGTGGATAACATGGACACCGAGCAAAGAAAGCAACCTATAGCCTATCAACTCGTTTCACACATTGTGCTACATCATTTACCGGGAGCCACAAAAAACTGTGTCCCATTCACCCATTCGGGGGGTGTCTCCATGGTTTTACCTAGGTAAGGATGGGGTGCGTCCGAAATGTATTGGCCACAGCCTGTGGTTGTGCTTCGACCGTTGGGTTCATCCTGCGTGTGGTTTGTTTAGTGTTCCTATGACTGTGTTTTCTAGTTTTTCCCCTGGCGTGCGTTATGTAGCGCGTCTGAGCGTTAGTGCCCTAACCGCTGGCACCCTAACCCTAACGAGTTGGGTCTCCCTAGCTGCCATTGATGTGTGTGGTTCAGCAGCGTTAGCGAGTCGTCAATTTGGCCAGGATGGTCGCGATGGTCGCGATGGGCGGTCCGGTCGCGATGGCCGCGATGGTTCTAGCCGAACTGTACGAGCAACGGGGGAGCCCATGCTGCTCGATCTGTCTGGTACCGATGGCGAAGATGGTAGCTATGGTGAGGACGGTGAATGGGTTCGCTGTCGGCGGCAGCCCCGGAACGAGCGCCATGATTTACAAGCTGCGGATGGCGGTGATGGCGGTGATTGGGGCTGGTGCTGTCGCGGTGGCAACGGCGGTACCCTTTGCAACTGTGACGATCGCCGCTGGACAGTGGATGTTTGTAAAGACGGTGTCTGTGAGCGCATAGAATATGACTGTGACGACGGCCGTGATGGGACCGATGGCCGCAATGGTCGCGATGGTAATGACGGTAGTCTAGGACAGCTAGTGGTGATCAATCAGACGGAGCCGTTGCCCCCAGATGCTCCGAGTCAGTCTCCCTCAGTCACAAGTCTGGTAAATCAACCCATTACCCTGTCACGCAATCTGTGGGAGACCCGCAGCGGTGCTAAAAATCTGCTGGCTGCCGGTTCGACGATTGCTAGTAGCTATCAGTTCTATGCCGGTCGTATTGAGCGACAGTTTGCCCTAGATTGGCAAGCACCCCAGCCATCTCAAACGTTTACTGACTCCGTTGACTTGGAGCTACAGTCTAACGGTCAGGTGAGCATCGACTTTCCTGAGGCCTATTGGCTATTGGGAGAGACGGTACAACAAGACACCCTAACCACCTATCGGGTGGATGGCATTGTACCGGTGGCGGACGTGACGCAGTTAGCGTTGGGTCGAGTGGATGGTCGGAGTCGCACCTTTGAAATGAATGTGGTGGATTTGGCCCAGCGGTCGGATGTGCTAGAGACTCGGTTTGAAGTGCGCTACAGCACCTCTGGTAATGATGGTCGCCGCCGCCGCTATGATGTGGAATTTGAAGGGGCGCTGCCGGATGAACTGGTGCAGCAAGATCACAACCGGTTTACCCTATCCCTGGGACGGCTGCCGATTCGCTCCCAGTTACTCAGCGGTGGGACCCGAGCCCAGGTTGAGCTAACGATTATTCGCTCCTATGGAGAGAACTCAATAGAGCAGGTCCTCACGTGGCAAGGAGAGATTTAATGCTCTGTCCGGCTAGCCAGCCTGTTGTCCAGGCGCTCTGAAAGTTAAAGCCGCCGGTAATGCCGTCGATATCAAGAATCTCTCCGGCCAAGAATAGGCCGGGACATACCTGGCTTTCCATCGCTTTAAAGTTGACTTCTTTGAGGCGGATGCCGCCACAGGTAACAAACTCGTCTTTGAAAACGCCCTTGCCCTGTACCGAGAATTCTCCCTGAGAGAGCTCTTGGGTGAGTTTGTTGATGGCTTTCTTGGAGAGTGTGGTCCACTGGGTTTGTGGATCGATTTGGGCGCGCTGCACAAAGTAAGTCCAAAGACGTTTTGGGGCAGACGTTGGATTGTAATTTGCGATCGCACGCTTGTTCCCCTCACTTCTGGCCGTTTGCAGCATCGCTCGCACCTCGTCCTGGCTGAGCTGCGGCAGCCAGTTGATCAGCACCGTTCCTTGATAACCCTGGTCATACAGCGCCCGAGCACCCCAGGCCGATAGTTTTAATACAGCCGGACCGCTTAGCCCCCAGTGGGTAATCAGTACCGGACCGATTTGGGTCAGGGGTTTCTTTTGCCCAGGGAGTTTGAGTTTGACCTCCGTTGGATTCATCGATAGCCCACTGAGCTGCCGTAGGGCTGCATCTTTGATGGTGAAGGTAAACAAAGAGGGGACTGGTGGCTCAATGGTGTGGCCCAGACTTTTAGCCATACGATGTCCCTGGGGGCTGCTGCCGGTTGCTAGCAAGATGCGATCGCACGTCACCTCCCCCTGTTTTGACCCAAGCAAAAATCCCGAATTTGTTTTGGTGACCTGTTTCACCGGCACCCGTGTTTTGATTGTCACGCCTGCCCGTAACGCCTCTTTCATCAAACAGTCCACGATGGTGGCCGAGTCATCGGTAATCGGAAACATTCGTCCATCAGCTTCGGTTTTGAGTTTGACACCCCGCTGCTGATACCAGGCGATGGTGTCCTTAGGCTGAAATCGAGAAAATGCTCCCCGTAGGGCTTTGCCACCGCGGGGATAGTTTTGTACTAGCTGGGCGGGCTCAAAACAGTGGTGGGTGACATTGCAGCGACCGCCGCCGGAGATGCGCACCTTGGCCAGGCATTCGGTACCGGCTTCGAACAGGGTGACGGCGCACTGGGGGTTGGCCTGGGCGGCTGCGATCGCGCCAAAAAAGCCCGCTGCTC
>CALBPH010000002.1 GCA_937899365.1 uncultured Leptolyngbya sp. | reverse complement strand
CGTGGATCAACAATCCATACGCTGAGAGTTCCTACTACTAGATAATCAAAAGCTTTTTCGGCCATAGCCCCAAAAGTTTGGTCGGGTGAAATGATCTCGATGGCTACATTGGGCGGCACAGGGCATGGACCATCTTCGTTATAGTCAGCTGGTAGCCGGTCTGATGCGACGAAGAGTATGTCAGGCACTGGGCACCAGTCACGACCTTTGCGTTTCAGGGTCACTGACCATTCCAGACCAACTTCTCCTTGATCTACGGCCCAGTCATCTAGCAATCGCAGAATGGCTTTCTGGGTTTTAGAGTGAAATCGCTTGGGTGCCAATTTTGGAACTGCCTTACCGTCAACAAGTTCGTGGGCAACGTCCCCGTCTGGCAAAGCTAGAAAGTCTTTTAAGGTTAGCTGAGGGGCCTGCACCATAGGTTGTTTGATGCCAGTAATGGAATACATTCTAATTTTAGTGAACTCGTCTTTCAAAGTTCGTCTAGAACGTATTTTTCTACAAAAATCCTAGCGACTTCTGAATTGAGCTTTTTTAGGACTCGAATAATGTCAATTACGGTTTCGCTATTGGGGGCGCGCACTTCATTGACCCAGCGATAAACATTGGACCGGCCAATATTCAGCTTGCCTGCCAGCTGAGTTTGGCTGATGTCGTAATCATCCAGAACTTCCTTAAGAACGCTACCTGCTTTGCCCATAGCTCGATTTTCCTATTCATCAGCTTCGCTTCGCCGAGCCCTTCGAATGGACAAAATTTCTGTCCATAGAGCAACCTATCCAGATTCAACCTGGTAAATCAATGAAAGCTCTGATTAAATATTTCCCCTTTCAATAAATCAGTTAGATCTGTTTCTGGGACACCAACCAAGGCTCGATGACCTCTCAAGTCGGCGGAAGTATAAGAGGAGGATCTAAATTCAAAGAGTTCAAGGAATTTAATTGACTATCAACAAAATCGCTAGCTTTTTTTATCAGTACTGATGAGTTCTGCTCTTTATGATTTAAGGAATCTGAGAAGTTAGTCAGCATTTCTTGTACTAGGACGCATGTTGAGATGTTTGACTCTATTTGACTATTCAATCTCTCTGCATTCACCCCAAACCCAAATATTGGCCTTAAATACTTCAAAGGGACTTGAGAGATAAAGTACATACCTATCTCTGCAGAACTATCTGGTGGGAAAAGAAATTTATGCCCGTAAATATTATTTAGGATTGATACCGTTAGATGTGAGAATAAGGTATTAGGAAAATGACCAATAAATGTCTGAAAAATAACACTACTAGAGTCTTCATCATACTCATGTGACTCAATGGCAACTATAGTTGATACATTTGATTGTTTATTCCTATAGTCAACTAGATTTCGAAACTCTAAAATTCTTCTTGCTCCATTATTTTCAGTTCGCAAGTCTGCATCACTTCTGATGGCTGCAATCTCATCTAAAATAGTTTTTCTCATAATAGTATTTAACTCATATTGTCTTTTGCATCATTCTTTCTAGTGAAATCCTCTAATTGCATTGAACTCAGATAAATGTAGCTTTGCCTTTTGAAAGTGCATTCGAGACAGTCAATCTAAGAGTAATACCTTTTAGGTGTAAGAGTATCCTTTCGAGATATTGTGTGATGCTCTGATTGTCTTATCGTAATTATGTTAGAGCCTCTTGGAAACATATTTCTCCGATGTTGAAAAGCGACTCTCTTACGCTGAGAAGATCTAGAAAATAGCCTCATTAGTATGATTGCTATAATGATGGCAAAAAAATACAATATAAATTCCATGTTTTTACAGAAAAAGATATGACTTAGAGCTGACTAAAAACTTTCTTCGACCTTCTTAGAGATGCTTGATCATTTAGATCTTCAGAAAAATAACGCTATAAATTCTCAGGAAGAACTGTCGTAACTATCCGGGTATATGATTCGGGTGTTAGGAATATTTGTCCTAGGATATTGACCTTTACATTTTTCTCTTAATTGATTTAACTCCCTTAATTGATCAACAAAAGTTTTCCGCATCCAGGTTATAACTAAGAATTGAAGTAGAACACCTATAATTATTGTCAGCTGGGGGAAATCAAGAAAACTTAATATAATTACTAATGCACAGCATGTATATATCGTTAAGATGCATGCATCTATGAAAAACTTATCTTTATTCCTTTGAGACTGTTTTGTTGCTAAACCTCTAGCTTGTTTGAATATACCTATTGCTCCAATCAAAATTCCAATTAATGTTACGACAATGGCTACTAAATTTATCCAATCAGATAAGCTCAGTTGATGCATTTTTATAAAATCTTCTTGGGCATGGCTTTTACGAAGGTACTACATAATTTTGTGGTTTACTAAATGTTAGCCTATTTCTTTTCAAGAAGTCTGTTTTTACTCTTGTTTCTTGACCGGTTTATTATTTTGAGTAGTTCGTTTGAACTTCTCCTGTTGTCGAGATTTTATCAAAAGCTAAAGCGGTGAAATTAACTACTAGTTAATTTCACCGCTTTAGCTTTTGTCAGATATCCTAAATGTCGAACAGTTGTTTGTTTTTAAGCGGTTGCTAGTTTGGGCTGCTCAGTCGCAGACTCTTGTAAACGACCCAAAATTGCATTGGTATTCGCTTTTGCATCACCAAACAGCATCTGAGTGTTGTCCTTATAGAACAAAGGATTTGCCACACCTGCATAGCCAGCGGACATACCACGCTTCATGACGATGACGTTGCGTGCTTTCCACACTTCCAACACCGGCATGCCTGCAATTGGGCTCTCAGGATCTTCCATGGCGCTGGGGTTCACTGTGTCGTTAGCACCGATGACCAATACCACATCAGTTTCAGGAAAATCATCATTGATTTCATCCATCTCCAACACAATGTCATAAGGCACATTTGCCTCGGCCATCAAGACATTCATGTGACCCGGCAAACGACCTGCTACGGGGTGAATGCCAAAGCGCACATTGACGCCACGCTTAGTCAAAATGCTAGTAATCTCAGAAACAGCATGCTGGGCCTGAGCCACTGCCATCCCGTAACCAGGGGTGATAATTACACTTTGTGCATCGGCTAGCAGTTCAATGGTGCCGTTAACGTCAGTTTCACTAACGGTGCCCTCAACACTCTTGCTGCTGCCACCTTTGCCAGATCCCTGACCAAAGCCACCCAGGATGACGCTAAAGAATGAGCGGTTCATGGCTTTGCACATGATGAAGCTGAGGATAGCGCCGCTGCTGCCCACCAGTGCGCCGGTCACGATCAACAGATCATTGGAAAGCATGAAACCCGCTGCCGCTGCTGCCCAGCCAGAATAGCTGTTGAGCATGGAAATCACCACGGGCATGTCGGCACCGCCGATGGCCGCGACCAGGTGGATGCCAAGCACAGAGGAAAGGGCCACCATGCCAAGGACATAGTTAAAGCCGGTGGTGCCTTCTGCACCCATGAACAGAACACCCAGGATGACGGTACCGACCAAGAGGCCAATATTGAGCAGGTGACGCGCTGGCAACATCAGCGGTTTGCTGCTGATAATCGCCCGCAGCTTACCAAAGGCCACTACAGAACCGGTAAATGTTAAGGCACCAATGAAGATGCCGATGTAGATTTCCAGCTTGTGGATGGTTTCCTCTGCACCCACGAGTGTGGGGTCGGGGCCCAAGTAGCTGGCTAAACCCACGAGCACAGCGGCAAGACCCACAAAGCTGTGGAGAATGGCCACCAGTTCAGGCATTTCGGTCATTTCCACACGGGAAGCCACCAAACCACCGATGGCGACAGCGGGCACAATGGCCACTACCAAAAGCCCATAGGCACTTACCTGGGCGCTAAATGCGGTGGCCACCAGGGCAATAATCATGCCGACAATGCCGTAGACGTTGCCGCGCTTGGCGCTTTCTTGGTTGGATAAACCACCCAGACTGAGAATAAAGAGAACAATGGCGACCAAATAGGCCACCGAAACAAGATTGTTAGACATGGGATAAAAGTTGTAGAGAAATGTCTGTCAGCGTCCCCTGAGCGCAGTCGAAGGGGACGGGCAAAATTGTTCGCTGAGCGCAGTCGAAGCTAACAATTTGGAGAGGTTCTACTTGCGAAACATCTTCAGCATGCGCTGGGTGACGAGGAATCCACCGGCGATGTTGATGGTGCCGATGAAGATTGCGATCGCACCCAAAATTACCGTCGGAGACATCGCCTGTCCCGAAATCTGTAGCATGCCGCCGATGATAATGATGCCGCTAATGGCATTGGTCACGCTCATCAAAGGAGTATGCAGCGATGGCGATACATTCCAGATCACCTGCCAGCCCACAAAGCAGGCCAAGATAAATACAGTGAAGTGGGACAGGAAGGCTGTCGGTGCACCGACGCCGATGCCAATCAGGGCGAGGGCCGCACAGGCAACGACGATACAAGAGGAGGGCAGTGAGAATAATGGTGAGCCGCAGCCATGTCCACAACGACTGAACCGGGCTTCATTAGCTCGACGGTGTCCTTAGTGACCAGCAGCGGTGCTCTTTTACCAGGAATCAGAGCGGTGGTGATAATGATATCCACCTCTTTTGCCTGCTCGGCAAATAGAGCCATTTCCGCTTCGATGAACTCTTTACTCATCGTTTTGGCATAGCCACCAGCACCGGAGCCATCTTCTTCAAACTCCAGCTCTAAAAACTGGGCGCCCATGCTTTCAACTTGCTCTTTGACCACGGGACGAGTGTCAAAAGCTCGGACGATGGCACCTAAGCTTTTGGCGGCACCAATGGCGGCCAGACCAGCAACACCTGCGCCGATGACTAGCACTTTTGCGGGGGGAACTTTACCTGCCGCCGTAATCTGACCGGTGAAAAAGCGGCCAAAGTTATTCGCCGCTTCAATGACGGCACGATACCCGGCTACGTTGGCCATGGAGCTGAGGGCATCCATCTTTTGTGCCCGGCTGATGCGGGGTACCGAGTCCATTGCTAGGGCTGTAACCTGCTTGGTCGCTAGCTGTTGCAGAAGCTCAGGATGCTGGGCGGGCCACAGGAAACTAATGAGGGTTTGACCACTGTGGGCTAACTCAGTTTCATTACAGTTGAGTTCGGAATGATGGGCCGGTGGCTCCACCTTTAATACGATGTCTGCCTGTTGCCACAGTTCCACCGCATTAGCGATGACCTGGCAGCCTGCATCACGATAGGACTGATCTGAAAACTCAGCTCGTTCGCCAGCGCCTGTTTCTATCAGTACGTCAAAACCCAGGGACTGTAATTTTTTGACAGTTTTGGGAGTTGCGGCAACCCGGCATTCTCCCGGTGCAATTTCTTTGGGTATTCCAATACGTTTTGGATGACTGGGAGGCGATGACTGTTGGTCAACAGCACCTTTATCGAGTGCGATGGTCATGTTGAATCCTTTTTAACTAGCTGGGCTAACGACTGTTAAAAACACTATGGAAGCGGGATCATGATTGATCGCAATCCAACAGGAATAACTTTAGATTTAGTGGTTTTTCGTAACTGAAATGTGAACTATTAATCCTCTGGCTAGGAAGCTTAGATCTACTTATAAACCCTGAAGACTAAACGAAGATCGCATCAGATTTAGAGAGGGAGTAGAGCACTAAAGTCAACCTGGTTTGAACGTTGTTTCAATACACGTTTATGCCTTTAGATGCCAATAATGGAAAGGCTTTTAACCCATCGACGTCATCGCTATAGGGTCCAGATAAACTCAATGGACACTCCTGAATCTAGATATCTCAAATAATTAGGTTTCGTACTGTCAAGCTAAAACTTTAAAGGTGTAATTTTGTTTAAAAAGATTTACTTTGATGCTGGCGTTAATGATGTTTTTTACATAGGTTGCTGAGTCTGAGAAGACTGGGGTGCTCCCCTCCCTTGAGAAAACGTTGTATATGCTAACCTTGAGAAAAGTTGCGTAGTGTAAACGCTTTCCTAGGACGTCACTGTCTGCCCACACTGTTCGATGTCATTGGTCGCTGGCCAGTCGTAGGTAGCTGTGGCGCGTGTTAATCGTCGTTGGCAGGGTCAAATCAAAAAACCGTCCCTCGCCAACGGAATAGGCACGTTGTCCCTGTGATAGTTCTAAACGAGTCCCAAGTTTTTTAGTTTTGAGCGCGAGGAGTGAGTTTAATGACACCTAAGAAAATTATGCAGTTGGGGCTAGCTGGTCTCATGATGTCTGCTGCGGCTGTTACAGGTTTGAGTGTGCCTACGCTGGCTCAAGGTAGCTATAACACTGACGGTATGACTATCTTTGGTGGCGTTGATTCTGACTACCGCTTGTCCTACAACCTGCTGAACAATACTCGCCGTAATACTCGTGCTCATTACGAATTAGAGGTGGGTGGAGATAAGATCCAGGCGGCAGCCTCGACTCTGATTGTGACTATTCCTGAATCATTCTCTAGGTACCGTGGACGCATCAACTTAGATGAAATTTCTGTGCGCTATGGCCGCATAGACAGTGAGGGGTCTCCCATCCCTGTGGATGAAGTTCGTTGGGATGATCGGGTCTTTAGCGGTGCTAATGATTTATCTGACGATCTTGACAAGATTGAGATCTTTTTAGCTGAAGATATCCCGGCCGATCGCTCCTTTACGATTGAATTTAATAAGGTTCGAAACCCTAACCGGAGTCTGATGTTGCGGACCAATTTACAGGTGGTTGAGCGCGGTCAAGAGCTGGCCAACTATATCGGTACTTGGGAAATGCTAGTGGCCTATGAAATCGACGACGACTAGATCTGCTGCTAACATGACATGTCGCATGTTAATATCAGAAACCGCGCTGATGGGCGCAGGTAGTAATTTTGTTTGAGCAGATTTAGGAGCAATCGCCATGACTAAGCGCACCCTGGGCGGTACATCTCGTAAGCGTAAGCGCGTTTCTGGCTTTCGTGTCCGTATGCGAACTGTGAATGGTCGCCGCGTGATTCAGTCTCGTCGTAAAAAGGGCCGTGCTCGCCTAGCCGTGTAAAGGTGGTTAGTTGAGTTGCGATCTCATCCGTGGCGTTACCGATCCAGAACCGATTGCGCTCTTCGCGTTCGTTTTCTAAGGTCTATCGTCAGGGGCGACGGGCAAACAGTCGTTGTTTAGCCGTCAAAGCCCTGAAAAATCCATTACCCGACGACGGTTTGTCTAATGAGCCATCGTCGGGTATTTGTTTTGGCGTGTCCATTAGCCGTAAGGTACATAAGCGAGCAGTTGTACGCAATCGCATCAAGCGCCAGATTCATGCAGCGCTCAGAACCTTGCTACCCAGAGCCGATGGAACCTGGTGGGTCGTAATCAATGTACGGACCACAGCAATAGCCTGCGAATATTACGAATTTTTGCGAGAATTAGAGAAACTATTGGTAGAGCTGGAGGTGCTGGATGGCCATTAAAGAGGATGTGTATTACGAAGGTGGTCCCCATATTGGTGATCTGATCTTTCATTGTGTGCTCGCAATTACGGTTGTATTTATTCCCATTACTATCGGAGCCATTATTCGAGCTATATGGGTGCGCTATCGCATTACCAGTCGTCGTATTTCTGTCACTGGTGGATGGATGGGGCGAAATCGTACCGATCTCATCTATTCAGAAGTGACTAGGGTTGCCGTTGTCCCCCGTGGTTTAGGAATGTGGGGCGATATGGCGGTACAGCTCAAAGATGGCAGCCGTCTAGAGATGCGCGCTGTCCCCATCTTCCGTGAGCTGTATGACAAAATCACTGAACATATTTCTCCCAAAGCACGGGAGGCTAGCGGTCTAAGTGTTTAGGCTAAATCTCTAACGCTTAAACTACAGACGGTTTACTTACAGCTAAGCTGCATCAATCGCTAGGTTTTTTGCTCTAGCCACTTAAAAAACTGTTCGAGGTCGTTGAGGTTCTTAATTTATGAATCGATGACGACTGAGTGTGGCCTCAAGTAGGTATAACCGTCCTTTTGCAGGAAGAACACCGTCATCTGTGTGCTTCACCTGAGTGAATAGCTGGTGCTTTTTGCTCTGGATCACCCTAAGGTCTGCAATATTCAGATACATTAGAGTTCGGTATGCAATTTGCTCGGTAAGCGCGCATGGATTTCGGTATTGGATTTCTGACAAACACCATAATGTTGCCAATCCTAGATTTTTTCTATGGGATTGTGCCTAGTTATGGTCTGGCCATTGTGGCCTTGACTCTTCTCATTCGCTTTGCACTTTACCCGCTTAATGCCGGGTCAATTCGCAATATGCGTCGCATGAAGATCACCCAACCCCTCATGCAAAAGAAGGTCAAGGAAATCCAGGAACGTCATAAGGATGATCCGGCCAAGCTTCAACAGGAGATGGGCGGTGTCTATAAAGAGTTTGGTAATCCTCTAGCAGGGTGCTTTCCAGTAGTTCTGCAAATGCCCATCTTGTTTGCGCTATTTGCAACTCTTCGTGGGTCGCCGTTTGCCGACATCACCTATCCCGTTAACCTGCAAATTCTTCCCCAAGACGCGATTGAGCAGGTTCAGCCCCAAGCCTTTTCTGCAAAACAGTCCAGCTTATATGTTGCCGACGGTCAGCACTTTCCCCTTGCACCTGTTTTACCCGGGGGCAATCGTATCGGTGTTGGCGATACAGCTGTGGTGCGGCTACAGACGCCTGAAGGCGACTCTATTTCACAGTTGGCGGCAGACTATGCAGACGATCCGTCTGTGTTTGTTCCTCGGTGGGAAGTTACTAAAGGGCAAGAGCTAGTTGAAGTTGATCAGAATGGTCAGATTACAGCCCTTGCGCCTGGGGATGTAACTGTTCAAGCTAAAGTGACCGGCTTAGCTGCAACCAAAGGATTTCTCTTCATCAAAGAACTTGGGCGCATTGGTGCCCTGGGTGATGAAGGCGAAATTCACTGGGATATTTTGGGCATGATTCTGTTCTTTGGTATCAGCCTGTATGTTAACCAGTTGCTGTCGGGACAGTCTTCTAGCGATAATCCGCAGCAGGAAACCATTACCAAGCTGACCCCTGTATTGTTTTCCGGGATGTTTTTGTTTTTCCCGTTGCCTGCTGGTGTATTGCTTTATATGGTGCTGGCCAATGTGTTTCAAACAGCCCAGTCTTTTATCCTCTCCAAAGAGCCGCTACCTGAAAATATTCAAGCTTTGGTAGATGAGCAGGAAGCAAAAGCTGTGAGTGCCGATCGCGGAGCATTAGCCTTTGAGCCTGGTTCTAGGAAAGCGGCTAGCAAAGACAGCAAAGACGGCTCTCAGACTAAAGGGTCTGCTAAGAGCAATCGGTCTACGGGTAATAAATCAGGTTCTAATCGTTCCAAAGGTAATAAGAAATCTGGCGGAGGCTCCAAAAAAAAGGTCTCTAACCGATAGGTAACGATAAACTTGTGGTTGGCATCACAAGCTCTGAAACAGGTGTGAGTAATTTATGGGCGAGCAGCAAGATAAAGGTGGTATCCAATGGCTATCACAGTTGCTAGAGCATCAAGGAGTTCAGGCAAACGTAACTGGCGAGCACGTCGCTGATGATTTAGGAGACAGTAGTTTTTGGCTAACTATTGAAGATTCCTCCCTGACTCAGACGCAGATAGATGGTCTACTGGGTGATCGAGGTCGCGTTTTAGATGCGATTCAATACCTAGCCAATACAGTGCTAAATATCGGTAAAGAACCTCAAGAACAGCAGTCTTACACCATTGAACTGCAGGGGTATAGGCAGAAGCGTCAAGATGAACTCAAGGCGATTGCTGAGAAAGCGGCGGCAGCGGCGTTGGCTAGTGGCGGAGAGCATGAGGTTGCCGATTTATCGTCTGCAGAACGGCGACAGATGCACACCTTATTGAAGGCCCACGGTGGGTTAGAAACATTTAGCCGGGGTCGCGAACCAGATCGTCGGTTAGTGGTGCGCCCCTTGGGAAGCGATCCTGAGTCGTCTGGTGTTGTTGATGCCTGAGCTGCTTAAGCCTTTTGTGAGAGTTAAGTCAGCTGCTTGGCGGCTTGTTAGATGACCTTTGAGCAGAACGCCCGTTAAATTTTTGTCTTTGGCTCTTCCAACTGATTATGCAGCGGCCCATGCAGCGAATTTATATCACCCATTTGTCTAATGATCCGGGCAAGACCCGGATCATTGAGGTGAATGATTACCTCAGTGACCTAGACACGCTGACTCCTGTTAAGGGACGCATTCAGATTCAGCATCGCGGCAATTTTTTAGATGTAGCTGCCCAAGCTGAAACCATTACTACGCTGACGTGTCATCGTTGTTTGCAAAACTATAACGCACGCCTACAGGTCGACACGTCAGAGTTTATTTGGCTACAAGAACCTCAGCCTGAAGCCTATGCTGAAGAAGTGGAAGTGGGTTTCGATGAACTGATTGAAACCCTATCTCCCCAGGGGCATTTTGAGCCTGGTAAGTGGCTTTATGAACAGCTATGTTTAGCCATTCCCCAGCGGCAGCTTTGCGATAAAGCCTGCGAAGGGATTGTCAATCCGACGGCACGTGACGACGCCGAAACGTCTACAGATCAGCGGTGGTCTGCCCTATCTGCCTTAAAACAGCAGCTGTCCGATTAGCGTTCCAGTGGTTTTCCTATGACATTTCATGAGGAGTTAGGTTTACTTATTCGGGCGCGCTACCCGCTAATTTATATTTCTACCCGAGAAGAAGAACGGGCTGAGGAGTCGATCGCAGCGGTGGCTGCTAAAACCGGCAATCGCGCTGTTTATATTTGGGATTTTGTTGATGGTTATCGAGGCAACCCCACCGACGTAGGTGCAGGCCGTCGAAACCCACTTCAAGCGTTAGAATTTGTTGAAAAGTTGCCGCCCGCAGCTCCAGCTATTCTGATTCTGCGAGATTTTCATCGATTCCTAGACGATATTGCTGTTTCTCGAAAGCTGCGTAATTTAGCCCGACTGCTGAAGTCTCAGCCTAAAAATATTATTATTCTGTCGGCCCAACTCACTCTCCCAGATGAACTGAGTGAACTGCTGACAATTTTGGAATTTCCGCTACCGGGTGTAGAGGATATCCGCCGGGAAATTGAGACCCTGTTGGGGGCAATGGGCAGTTTGCCAGACCCCAAAGCTATGGATGCGCTGGTGCGATCCTGTCAGGGCCTATCCATGGAACGCATCCGCCGCGTCTTGGCTCGGGGGATTGCGACTAATGGTGCATTTAATTCTGATGATATCGACCTGATTTTAGAAGAAAAGCGTCAAACTATTCGCCAGACGCAGATTTTGGATTTCTATCCAGCTACCCAAAAAATTTCTGATATTGGTGGGTTGGATAACCTAAAAGACTGGTTGATTAAGCGTGGGAGTTCATTTTCTGAAAAAGCTCGACAGTATGGGTTGCCTCATCCTCGAGGTCTGCTGCTGGTGGGTATTCAGGGCACGGGTAAGTCTCTGACGGCCAAGGCCATCGCCCATCATTGGCATCTGCCCCTGCTGCGCCTAGATGTGGGTCGTCTATTTGCTGGGTTGGTGGGGGAGTCTGAGGCCCGCACCCGGCAAATGATCCAGTTGGCAGAAGCGTTAGCCCCCTGTGTGCTTTGGATTGATGAGATTGACAAAGCGTTTGCTGGCTTTGAAGGGCGTGGAGACTCTGGTACAACGAGCCGCGTGTTTGGTACATTTCTGACCTGGTTGTCGGAGAAGACCTCGTCTGTATTTGTTGTGGCGACGGCCAATAATATTGGGGTGCTACCGCCTGAACTGCTACGGCGAGGACGATTTGATGAAATTTTCTTTGTGAGTCTACCGAGTCGAGCTGAGCGTGATGCAATTTTTAATGTGCATCTGAGTCGGCTGCGACCCCACAATGTGAAGAGCTATGACACGAGTCGTTTGGCCTATGAAACCCCAGATTTCTCTGGAGCTGAAATTGAGCAGGCTATTATCGAAGCGATGCACATAGGCTTTAGTCAAAATCGTGATTTTACGGTGGATGACATTTTAGAGGCCGCTAGTCAGTTAGTGCCCCTGGCTCGAACGGCGAAAGATCAGGTAGATTCTCTGCTGGCATGGGCAGCGTCTGGTAAAGCTCGCATGGCATCGCGGCAGTCTATGCTGAGCGATCGCATCCAACAGCAAAAGGAGAATCCCTAGCAATGGCTTACGAATTGAGAGACCTTGCGGTAAAAAATAAGGTATAACCGTAGGACAATCCTCGACTATTCCTGATTTTTTTAGCAGCTATGGCAGCAAAGCGATTTAATCTACAAGACTTCTTGCTTGGACTGACAAAGCTTGTATTGGGAGTTGGGATCTCATTATTGGTTATATCCTTGGCTGGGGCTGCAACGGCCCGATATTTTTTAACCCAGCTCTCCAGCGTACCTGAGCGTCCCGTTTACGAAAATGACCTGCCACCCAAGCCAGCTGACGCCGCTGCAACACCTGCGGCAGCGACTCCCCAGGCTAGTACTGAGCAATCTGCCGAGCAGCCTCAGCCTAATGAAGCCAGCGATGCTGTTGAGGCGGAGACGTTGTATCAGGTTAAAGTTACCTACGGCACTGGTTTGCTGATACGGTCTGGTCCAGGCAATGAGTATGGCTCTATTGGTGGTGTTGATTACGACGCGGTCGTAGATGTTTTAGAAGAGTCTGGTGACCGATGGTTAAAAATACGGTTTGACGGTTTAGAGGGCTGGGTTAGGGGCAAAGGTAATACACAGCGACTCTAGGCATCCTCAGCTGCAAAACACTTTCCTAATTGTCCTAATTGCGATGATTATTGGTGTAGTTAATCCGTGCCCCTGCCCACAGCAGCTTGTTGCGTAGGGTCTGATAATAGGATTGGTTTTGACGCAACAGCACAAATTTTGCCATGTGCTCTGCCATAAAAATATCTACCCGCTGACCGGGCCAAATAGAGGTAGCGAGTACCCCATCCATCCATAGTTTGGTTGTCATTCCGGGGTCGGCCAAGGGCCAGACACTGACAACGCTGCCAGAGGGTAGAACCACCGGACGGCAGGATAAACTGAGGGGGCAAATAGGTGTGACTACGATGGCATACATCCCGGGATGGACGATGGGACCATTGGCCGCGACCGTATAGCCGGTGGTGCCGGTGGGAGTGCTGATGAGTAATCCGTCGCCCTGGTATTGATCTACGACCTCGCCGTCGATTTCCATCTCTAAAATCGAGGTGATCATGCGGTCGGGGGAGGCTGGTTTGACACACATTTCATTGAGTGCCCAGTACACTTCGCTGAGGGGTTCTCGATTGCTGCGGTTGCCTTCGTGGATACAGGCCTGCAGCATCATGCGCTGTTGTACCGCATAACGATCGTCGAGGAGCCGGTCAATGGTAGTTTCAAAGTCATCGATTTCATCTGATGATTCTGTTAAAAACCCCAGATGCCCACCGATATTGACCGCCAAAATAGGAATTTGTTCGGGGGCTAAATGGCGAGCTGCGGCCAGGGCCGTGCCGTCACCGCCGAGCACAATTGCTAGATCAATCGGCTGACCCGCGGAGGCTAAAAAAACTGGATACGGGTTGTCCTTGGGACCACTGGGACCCAGTAGGACCTTGGCACCCCGTTTTTCTAGTTTTTTGGCGCATTTTTCGGCCCAGCTTTTGCTCTGGGGGTTGCCTGCTTTGTGAACAATAATGACTTGATTGAGCTGCACAGTATGGGTATGAAATGGCCTGTTGCAATAGTAAATTACTTTGCCGATTGCCAGTTGATGGCCGCCTGGTCTAATACGTAGTTGGCTAGGTTAGTGATGTCGTCTTCGCTCAGTCGATCGCCATAGGCACTCATGAGACCTTTTCCATTGGTGATTAGGGTTGCGATCGCATCCACCGACGTATAACCATGACGGTTCAAGGCTTTCTGCTTCAGACTTTTGCCACGACGAATAATGTTAGCGCCATTGGGGTGGCACCCGGCACAGTTCACCTCAAATAGTTCAGGGGCAGTCTCTGCCCACGCCATCGCTGAGGTACTGATCCAAACACCAACCACTAAACAGCAAATCAGTAGACGTCTTAGCATAATGAATGAAATGAATGTTAGGGTCCATATGCTTCCCATGGTAGAGGGTTGCAGCCTCAGGATAATAGAGCTTAGAACCTATGGAAACGCTAAACTGTGAAAGATTTTAGGGTAGGCTCTTGCTGCATACCAACAACACCATGAAAAAATCTGCATTATTGATGAGCTTAGTTGTGGTGTCAGCCATTGTTGGTGGTAGCTTTGCCTATGGCTGGCATAGCGTGATGAGTAGCCCCGATGGATCAGCGGCTGATTCGGTGACACCAGCGACGTCAGAATCCGATGATGTGACAACGAATGGTGCTGAGCCCAGCCAAATTAGTCGGTCGACAGACTCAGGTTCCTTATCTCAATCGCCATCACTTGAGCAACAGCTGGCTGGCGTTGACCGTGACAATGGTCAGGTGCGCCTGACGTTGGACGAATCTCAACTCAATCAGCTAGTTAGCGGTGCTATTTTAAGCCAGCCTCTTGCCGCTCAAATCTTTGCTAATGCCCAACCCCTACAGGCAACCCTCAATGGGGACAGCATCGAAGCAGGCGCTGTGCTCAACCTGTCCGAACTCCCCCGCGAAGGTCTCCCCATCGATATCCAAACTGGTTTAGAGCAGCTCACTAATGCAGCCCCCATGTTGGCCAACCGTGATATCTACATGGGGATTGTTGCCAGACCCAGCGTACAAGACGGTAAAGTTAGCCTCGATCAAGACCTCAGCGTTAGACTCGGACAATTTACCCTACCCATGGCTGACGTGGCTGAACAGATGGGCTTATCGACGAACGAAATAGAACAGCGTCTCAATGCCATTGTTATGCAGCAGGGACTCATTCTCGAAAATATCGAAATTGCAGATGATCTGCTGATAATTACAGGGACCAAATCCTAGTAAGCATCACATGCCCACCGCTTTACTCTAGCTCAGTTGGTTGTACGCCTTTCATAATGCGCGATAGCTCACTTTTCTCATCCACAGAAACCCGCCTGGGTGAACCACTGAAAATTTGTTCCAGGTTGCGGAAGGAATCTTTAATCTCTGGGCCGTTTTCACTGATGGTATATTCGCGAATGGCCTTTTCATGCCACGAACCCCTCATCTTAAAGACGTTTAATGCCCGTGACATTTCCCCTCGGATTTCCACATATTGCAGCATCAAGATAGTGTCTGTAATTGTAGAAATATGGGAATCTGTAATCGAATGGGAGCCCATGAACTGCTCAGTCGTATTGGTAAAGAAACCTGTGATTTCTTCTTGTTTGGCATAGCCAGTCACACCGATTACAAACTGACGAAAGGAGTTATTGCTGACGCCTCTATCAAGTGCAGAAAGGGAATCGATAGCAATACGAGAGGGCTTAAACTCAGCAATTTCCGACTTGATAATTTGTAAATGGTCTTCTAGTCCTGCTGATTCGGGATAGGCACAAATAATCTTGAGTAGTCCGGCCCGCTCTAGTTCTTCAAAGTCAATGCCCCAGGAATAGGCATTTCGCGATAGCTGTGCCCGCGACTCCTCATAGGCAAACAAAATGGCCCGCTCGTTTGCTTTACAGCCATTTTCAATAAACTTACTAACAAACAGAGTTTTTCCGGTACCTGTTGCGCCAGTCGCTAAGATAATCGAATCTTTGAAGAAACCGCCGCCACACATTTCATCCAAGGTGTTAACACCAGAGGATACCCGCACATTCGAAGAACGCTGGGTGAGACGCATTGCCCCCAATGGGAAAATATTGATGCCGTTTTGGGTAATTGTGAAAGGGTATTCCCCCTTCATGTGTGTGGTGCCCCGCAGCTTTAGAATTTCAATGGTGCGACGGCGACGTTCACCTTCGAGGACGTTGCGCACAATGACGACATTATCTGATACAAATTCTTCCACACCAAAGCGGGCAACTGGGCCGTATTCTTCGACCCGCTCAGTGGACATCAGGGTTGTCACACCCATTTGCTTTAGACGGGCAACTAATCGAAAAATTTCGCGACGGACCACTCCTGCAGCATCGTATTGCTGAAAAACAGCGGTTACCGAATCAATCGATACTCGCCGTGCCTTATATTTACGAATGGCATATTGAATGCGTTCGATCAGTGCCGACAGGTCAAAATTGCCAACAATTTCCTGTCCTTCAGGGTCGGGAGATGCGTCGAGGATAAATAGCTTGCCATCATCAATCAGCTTTTGTAGGTCCCAGCCAAAACTGCATGCGTTTTGAATGATGTCAGCTGGGGACTCTTCAAAGGTGATAAACACTCCAGGCTCATCAAAATCTGTAATACCGTTATATAAAAACTGAACAGCTATTAGGGTTTTACCAGTTCCTGAGGTTCCACTAACAAGTGTGGATCGTCCAGAAGGCAGTCCACCATGACTGATGTCGTCAAACCCTTCCATCATGGTGCGAATTTTTTTGACGCCCCTCAAGGGACTATTCGAGGGGGGCTCACCTTGAAAAGACTGAGTCATGGTTTAGTAAATTGACCTGTTAAAAAAATACAGTCAGAGAAAAGAATGATATTAATATTTCAACAGGTTAAGCTATCGAGGGCAAGCGTTGAGGCTAATTCTTCCCAATGTACAGCTTAAATGCTGACAAGTCTTGACAGCACTCAACGTTTGAAGACTATCTACCCTTGAAAACGTTATTTGAAAGAATCATTTATTGGTCTGGCCCCATACACCTATGAAAGCTACGTTTAAGGGGTGTAAACGGTCCTTGACTGCCTATGTGACGTCTGATTTGACTCTTTAGAAACGTAGTAGGTTCGTCGAACCGACTACCCTGGCGTTCTCAGTATAGCTATTCATCTTCGCTCAGCTCATCGTAGAGCAGGTCTAGTCCAATCAGTACCCGTTCACGGTCAGACAGATCACCGATAATTTTGCGGACTGGCGGCGGTAAAATTTTTGCCAGGGTTGGCGTGGCTAGTATTTTGTCCTCTTCAGCTAGCTGTGGATTTTTCAACACATCAATAACTTTAAGGGCATAAACCCCCTGAAATTCCTCTTCCAGAATCGTATTGAGCATCTTCAGGGCTCGGGTGGAGTTAGGGGTATTGCCGGCGACGTAGAGCTTTAGGATGTAAGTCTTTTTAAAGGCCATTAGAAGGGTCCCGAAAGTGTGGCGAATGTAGCCTGGAAAGGCCCACAGGGTTTTTGGGGGAGCATGGAGAAATTGCTACGGTGTCTAAATTTCACGGGGGATAGACCGGCGATACATTTCACATAAATGGGCTAACACATCAATTAGAGTCAGGCGGTAGTCTAGTAAGATTTCTTCGCTACGGCCTTCCATGGTGAGCTGTTTAGAAAAGCTATCCATTAGCTCCATGTGAATTTCGACAACCTTAGAAATAGATACATCGGCGAAGAAAGCTAGATTCACGTAATCATCGATGCGTTGATTTAGGCTTTTATCATCTGATGAAAAGTAGTTCAAAATAATTTGACGATAGTCTTGACGTAGCTGATCAATTAACTCATGACGCTCTTCCAAGGTCATGTTGCGCATAAAGTTTTGTGGGTTTCGCTTGTAGTACACTCCCAAATACCCAAGACGTTCATGAAGTTTTTCAGTTAACCGTTGTTGCTGCAGGCTAAGTAAAAAGAGGCGATTATCTCGGGTATCGTCTTCATTGCCACTCAGAGCATTTTTAGCTGGCAGTTTTAAAAACTGATTAATCGCTTCACGCACTTGGCTCTCAATAGAATTTAGTGCGTCTGACGTGATCTGAATGACAGCACTGTGGTAACTAGCGTGGGTAGACGTTAATTCTTGATCTGAGACGATTAAAATGGGCAGCAAAATATCTCGCGCCCACAGCTCTTGCAATAGGTCAGCTCCGTCGTGGGCTGGTTGAACCACCAAGCAATCAATTCGATGGCGATTGCTGATGGTCCACTGCACAAACTCTGTCTGTGTTTTGCTCCAACTAATGGCAAACGGGCTGTGGGCCAGCGTTTTCTTGAGAGACTCAGCCATAGAGGCTTGAGCCGTATAAATTCCAACCAGGAAACGTGCAGCCAAAACTTAAATAGGTATGACGCAATGTTAGTTATATTTATTGGCTTATTTAAAGGGTGTGATGTTATCGATATGGACGATATCGGGATTTTATATAAACTAGCGTTGCTAAGCTTCGGGATGATTTGATCTGCAGGATGCTATCACATAGCTTATCTAACTGATCGGTTTATCCTCTAAATCAGCAACGGCATGAACTAGCGCTTAAGTAATAATGCCTATTGAGTTTTTGAACTCGAATGGGCTACGCATGAGCGCCCTTGCACACTAAGGATATAGGGTATGAGGTTACGCTTTTTGAAACTTAAGTATTTTTTATCGGTCTAGAGTTTCCGAAGGGCTTTGATTATCGTTGCCCTAGGGCCTTTAAGCACCCTGTAAGGACTGATGACCTGAGGCGGAGACTAAGACGAGCATGGAGGGATTCGAACCCCCGACCCTCAGAACCGGAATCTGATGCTCTATCCACTGAGCTACATGCCCTGATATCTGACTGATTTCTTAGTCAGAAACCGTGCTTAATATTAGCACTTGTGTTGGGATCTGTCTTTGTCTTTACGTTAAAGGTGCTGATGTCATACGCTCATGGAGTGGTGCCAGGTGCGGTCTGTGTGCTGAGTATTGAAAACCTATCGAAAACGTTTGGGCCGCGTCAGGTCCTAACGGATCTCACCCTTAAGTTAGCTCCGGGCGAAGTGTATGGTCTGTTGGGGCCAAATGGAGCGGGTAAGACCACGACTATTAATTTATTGAGTGGTTTGCTGCGACCTGATGCGGGTCAGGTGTTGATTGCTGGCAAACCGGCTTCGGAGAAGACCAAAGGCTATTTAGGGATTATGCCTCAGCAAAATTTGCTCTATCAGAGTTTGACCTGTGGGGAAAATCTGTCATTTTTTGCGAAAATCTACGGCCTATCAGCATCGTTGCGATCGCAACGTATTCTGACCTGTCTCAAGGCTGTCAATCTGAGTGATCGAGCCAATAGCGTTGTGGGGTCCCTGAGTGGCGGTATGCAGCGACGGCTGAGTCTGGCGGTTTCGATTGTGCATCAGCCAAAGCTAGTGGCGCTAGATGATCCCACGACAGGTCTGGATATTGACGCCCGCTATGATGTGTGGAAGCTCATCCGTCAGCTGAAGCAGGAGGGCATAACGGTGTTGCTGACCACCCACCTGTTAGATGAGGCCGAGCGGCTGTGCGATCGCATCGGGTTTCTTAAACAGGGGCATCTATTAGCCCAAGGCAGTCTAGACGAGCTACGCACCCGCATCCCTGCTCAAGAAGTTGTAACCCTGCAGACAACGGATGAGGTGGCTGCCATTGAAAGGGCACATGCCCTTGGATTTGCCATGCGCCGTTACGACACATATTTGGCGTTTTGGTTGCCTGAACGGCTGGAGCTGAAAGTGCTGCTCGATAGGTTTGAAGGGGTTCCCATTGATTCGATTGCCCGCAGCCCAGTCACATTGGAGCATATCTATTTAGAGGTGACTCGCTCAGTATGAATAGATAATTAATTATCATTTGGATAGATTTCCATACAGGCATAAAAATCTCAAAGCCTTATGGGGCTAATATCTTAAGATTTTCTTTGGTTTAGGTTTACCTAAGTTCATAAGTTGTTTATGTTTACTGACTCAGCACCTGGGGTAATCTGTATTCAGTTCGAGAGAACGCTTATGACTACTGCGTTTGCAGCTTAACCCTAACCCTATATTCGGACTGACTTTTAGCAGTTTCCCCTATACAGAACTTTCTAAGCCCGAGAGGAGTTCAGTGCAAGCACAGAACTCATCTCGGGCATAGTGGGGTAATCTGACAAAGATAGCTTGGAGGATTGATGCCCGCCAGCAGCGTTGAATCCGAAAGCTTTC
>CALBPH010000001.1 GCA_937899365.1 uncultured Leptolyngbya sp. | reverse complement strand
GCAACAAACAGGCTGTAGAGGGTTTCTTCAGGCAGTGGAGCTGCAGATGTATTGGTCGCAGCTCTCTGTTCAAGTTGAGCCACAGGGATCGTCGGTCGGCTCGTTTCCTGCCAGCTAGTCTCTCCATGGGCTAAACGCTGCACAAGGGCACAGAAAGAGATCAACATATCCTGCACTATATCTGGTAGAAAAAGATTTTTAGCAGCACATAAATTGACAGTAAGTGCATCATTATGCTCAAAACACCGGCATTCTAAATAAGTGGGTACTACTGTAGTAGTGTCATTGCTACCATGCTTACTATTAGAAAGATTTTCTATGTTGTCCGACTCAATGACAAAAGAAATACCTAGTATCGCTTTTAATTTTTCTAATGTTTCCTCGGAAAGTGATCTAAATTGCGACAATTGCACGTTTGATTGATGGTTCAGAGCAGATTTCACCTGGCTTGTTATGCGTTTAGCCCTGGTTCTAAAAGAATCAGGCTGTAAATGATTGACTGTGACTAACGTACTGAAAGTTTTATTTTGATTTGGTTGAGTAATAGCTTCTTCCAATTCAGCATTAGAATGAATGGGTACAGATGGTTGTTCAACCAAATTGATTGTAAACTGAGTATTCTTACTCCAGACTGTCAATATGTCTGTATAAATTGCTAATAACACCTCACCTAGGGGTAAATTAGCCTGTACTGCCCTTTGTTTCAGGTTTGACCAAGTCGTAGCATCAATTTGCTGACTATATCGAGTTAGTTGGGTGTCAGAGCTATTAAGTTGCTGCGTTATGGGGAGTTCGGGGGCAGGTGGTAGAGTTTCAAGCTTTTGTTGCCAAACATCCAGCCATTTTACATCTGACTCATGTCTTTGTTCATCACCGCTCTGATCATGGGACATTAAAATAGCTGGGTTGTTTGTGCTCATCTTTTGTACCTTCCTGCTATACCCCTACAAGGGTGGCAATGATATTACGATGAATTTCAGACGTACCTGCGTAGATAGTGCCTGCGATCGCATCCCGCAATTCTCTTTCTAATTCATAATCAGTCATGTAGCCTCTAGCCCCATGAATTTGGATGGCATC
This sequence comes from uncultured Leptolyngbya sp., assembly GCA_937899365.1. Lineage (GTDB taxonomy): Bacteria > Cyanobacteriota > Cyanobacteriia > Phormidesmidales > Phormidesmidaceae > Leptothoe. The sequence goes on along the minus strand of CALBPH010000001.1, from coordinate 18,760 downwards.
CTGACAGGTTTGATTTAAACCTTCACTAACAAAAACTTTAGAAATCGAAGATTCTAAAAAGGCCCGCTTTCCTTGTTTCTTTAACCATCCTATTTTGTACAACATGAGTTTTGCCAGTTCTAATCTCATTTTCATCTCGGCAATTTTATGGGAAACCCCCTGAAAAGAACCAATGGGTTGACCAAACTGCTGTCGCTTTTTAGCATGGCTAACACATTGTTCTAAAATTCTTTCCATGGTCCCCACCTGACTGGCAAACAAAAATCCCCGTTCCCAGCTAATCGTGGATTGGAAAATATTGTGTCCCCGTCCTTCTTTCCCTAAGCAATGGTCCACAGGTACTTTACAGTCCTGAAAGACAAGTTCCCCCATGGGAGCTGTCCGCAACCCCGATTTTTCCCACTCCTTTTCAATAGTCAAACCGGGTAAATCTTTGTGGATAATAAAGGCAGAAATTCCTTGCTGAATGCCCACCTCTGGGTTGGTACGGGCAAAGGTAACATAAACATCGGCAACGGGGGCATTGCTAATAAATGTCTTGGTGCCATTGAGAATATAGTAATCTCCATGGCGGGTAGCCTCAGTTTGCATATCAAAGGCGGCGGATCCCGATTTTGGTTCGGTAAGGGCATGTCCCCCGATCGACTTTCCCTGACAAAGGGCTGGCAAATACTGTTGTTTTTGAGCTTCAGTGCCAAAACTGGCAATTGAAACCGCACAGCTCCAGAGATGGTTGGTGATGGCAAAGACTAGACCATTGTCTTTGCAGCCATAGCCTAACCCCTCTAGCCCCAAGATAGTGGTTAATGGATCTAGCCCTTGGCCACCGTATTCTTTGGCAATTGGCCATCCTAAGATGCCAAAATCTGCACATTTTTGCCAGCCAGTCTGGTTAAAGTGACTATGTCGATCGCTTTCAATCAGCCCTTGATTTAATTCCTCTTGGGCAAAACTGACAACTGACTTACGGAAATCGAGTTGATCTGGATCCCAAGCAAAACTTATACTCATATTGAAGAACAATTAGCGCCTAATAAAGTGTAAGATTCCCTCTCTAGGGAAATCACCGGTATCCGCTATGCGGAATTCAAAATTCAAAACCATGGAAGGTTTTTCTTTTAAGCATTGTGAATGGTTTCCTCATTTTCTGATGCTGTGTATTATCGCTAATAGGAACTCATTCTCAAAATGCCTATTGAGCTTTTTGATTGAAAGACTCAACACCATCAAAACCCGTTAGTTCTGATAACAAATTCTTTGGAAACAAGGGATTATGAACAAAAAAATGATCCCCAGGAATAGCTTCTAGCGTAAACGTATCTGTATGCTGTCGCCAAGCAGCTACATCTGCTTTATTCACTCTTGCATCCTGCTTCCCCCAAAAACAAGTGATTGGACAAGTTAGTTGTGCGCCAGGCTGGTATCGATATGTTTCAAGCAATGAAAAATCCGCTTTCAAAGTAGGGAGCATTAAGGTCATGAGTTCCGGATTGTTCAATACCTTTTCAGATGTCCCTCCACCTCGTCGTAATTCAACAATAAAGTTAGAGTCAGACAAATCGCATATTGGGGAAATCTCAGATGGGAGATGAGGGGCGCGAGCAGCAGCGATCCAAAGATGGCGAGGAGTAAGCTGACCGTTCTGCTGAAGCCATCGACACAGCTCAAAAGCAATCCATGCTCCCAAGCTATGGCCAAAACAAGCAAAAGGAATGTCGAGTATGGGCAATAGTTCAGGGCCTAGTGCTTGCAATAATAAATCAATGTTAGTAAATGGAGTTTCAGATAGGCGTCTACCTCGTCCAGGCAACTCAATTGCACATATCTCAACTGTTGGCGGTAATAGCTCAGCCCAGTTATGAAATACTCTGGCCGCCCCACCTGCATGTGAGAAGCACAGTAGTCTTAGCTTGGGATTGGGTCTTGGGTGGGAACAGACTACCCATTTATGAGCCGTAGTTGTCGCTGTAGCCGCCACAGGAATATCGTCAGTTCCAGCAATAAATTTAGCAATGGCGCTCACACTAGCAAGACCATATAAATCTCTGATTTGCAAACGATGCTGAAGCTGTTGCTCCATAAGATTTGCAATTCTTGCTATATCAATAGAGTTAGCGCCTAAATCCAGCAGGTTAGCGTTGGCATCGATACTATCGACTTTGAGTACACTGGCTATCAACTGGGTGATTTTCTTAATTAGGGCGACATCTGCAGATGTCGTAGGTTCTAAAGATGGGCTAAAGCGATCACTAAATGATTGAGGTTCAGGTAGACCTTTTCGATCCACCTTACCGTTGGCAGTAAGAGGCAGATTTTCCAAGAAGATAAAGGCCGATGGCACCATATAGTCTGGAAGAAGGCGCTGAAGCTGTTGTCTCAATAATTCTGAGGTTGGCGTATTATCAACATTCTCTAAAGCCCCGTTTTCTAGAACAACATAGGCAACCAGCCGCTTAGTCTCTTGGGCATCTCCCTTCAGCAAAACAACAGTTTGTTTGACAGCTGCTAACTGTTCTAAGGCTGTTTCAATTTCGCCTAATTCAATCCGATATCCCTGCACTTTAACCTGGGAGTCAGCCCGTCCCAAAAACATAATGACGCCATCGGGACGGTAATAGCCAAGGTCACCAGTGTGATAGAGACGTTCGCCCGTGTCTGGATGATAGATAAAGCTTTGTTCTGTTTTCTCAGGATTCTGCCAATATTCTCTAGCTAGGCCAGCTCCTCCAATATACAGCCTTCCTGGAACCCACATTGGACAGGGTGCCAACTGTTCATTCAAGATATGGAACTGTTGGTTGGCCATGGGTTTCCCATAGGGGATACTCTTCCAATCAGATTCCACCCGATCAATGGGATAGAGAATCGACCAAATTGAAACCTCAGTTGCACCGCCCAAACTCACTACCTGCAGCTGTTGGGGGCTGAGCGCCTTAACTTGATCCGGCAAGTTTAAAGGAATCCAGTCTCCACTTAGCAAAACAAGCCGTAGAGAATCTAAACCGACCTCTGGATGAAATTCACTGTATTCCACCAACATTTGCATCAAGGCAGGCACAGAATTCCAGAGGGTAATTTGATGCTGTGTGATTAAATTGGCCCAGTGGGTGGGTTCTTTACTATCAATCGCATTGGGAATCACAAGTGTGCCGCCTGCGGCCAATATGCCAAAGATATCGTAGACTGACAGGTCAAAACTAAGGGATGAGATGGCTAGGCTCCGATCCTGGGAACCGACCTGAAATCGGCTGTTGATATCGAGAATAGTATTGACAACTGCATGGTGTTCAATTGCAACCCCTTTGGGAACACCAGTGGACCCAGAAGTATAAATTACATAGGCAAGATCGTTAGGGGTCTGAACTGGCTGAAATTGAGCAATATCAGCATCGTTGCTAGACATATGCTCTGTAGTTTGATTGGCCTCATCTCTACAAACGGCGATTCGCTGGACATCATCTGGCCAATCTAATTCCGCATCCAACTCCGGCTGTGTGAGCACAATTTTGACCGCTCCTTGTTCCAAGAGCTGATGCCGCCGCGCCCGAGGCCAATCAGGATCAATGGGAACATAAGCCGCACCCGAGACTAAGATGCCTAGCACAGCCACCACTTGTTCCCAGCCTTTTTGCATCACTACAGCCACCAGCTGATTGGGGCGAGCCCCCAGGCGACGTAGCTGGGCACCCAGTCTTTGAGCGCGATCACCCAATTCCTGATAAGTCAGGGTGAAGTCACCTGCAATTACGGCTGTATCAAAACCCGATAGCTTCAAACGTTCAAAAAACAGACCATGGAGAAAAGCCTGGAAATCATCTGTCTTGGAACTAACAGTTTGAGTGCTATCAGCTTGAGCCCTGAACAGCTGCTGAGCAGTGTCGTTAACCCTGGCGAGCTTCACTAACTGCTGGGAAGGGAAAAGCTGTTGCATAATCTGACGTGGGTTAGCTTGCCAAAGTGTTTCCTTGGTAGCTAACGCCTCGACGAAATCACCATAGGCCTGAAACATTTCATCAATTAACCCTGGTGGGAAAACTTCATCGACAGTGTCCCAGCCAAGGAGCAACGTTCCCTGCTCCTCTCCTACATAATGATCAAGATATATTTGGGGAGTTTGGCTGAGATTGTATACCATTTCTCCCAACTTATAGACTGAAGCACCCTCTGTGTCAGAACTGTTAGCAAAGCGATCACGATTCAGACTATCGTTGGTAAGGGTGCTGGTGTAAACTACCGGCATAAGAGCACCGGTGTATCGCTGTTGAGCATGGGCAATGTTTCTTAAGACTTCCATCCCACTCATATAGCGGTGCTCTAGATCTTGCCAAAGTTGCCTCTGAATATTCTTAGCACGAGTGGTAAAGGTTGCTAGCCCTGCATTATCAATGGCTAATAAATCTAATGAGGTAAAGTCGCCGACCAAACGATTAATGTCTTGATGCAAAGAAAGTCGTCTAAACAGAGTGATATTGAGCGTAAAGCGAGGCTGCTTACTCCAGGCCGCTAAGACTTCGCCAAAGGCCGCAAGGATAATAACAGATGGGGTTAACCCCATTTTAAATCCCTGTTGCCGTATTTTCTGCCAGTGTTCCGGAGAGATTTTGCGAATACGGCGGACAAATCGAGGACGCTTAACAGATGCCAAATTAGCTCCAAGGGGCAGTTCTGGAGATGGGGGAAGGGTAGCGACTCGATTTTGCCAATAGGTTTTTGAGCGCCGATACACTTCCGAATCTTTCAAAGCAATCTCTGCCAGGACATAATCCCGAAAAGATACGTCTATTGGTTTCTGAGAAGGTTGGGAATTACGAAGATAACTCACCAGTTCTTGGAAAATTAGCTCTAAACTCCAGGCATCAGCAATTAACAAATCGATACTAATAAACAACCGGGTCTTTGAGGAGCTTAGCAGTGCTGCTCTAACCTCAAACAAGGGCCACGTATCGGTGGGAAGCAATTGATGTGAGAGACGCTTTCGTATCGCTAAAATTTTTGAATTAGCAACCTCTGCCTCTACCTCACGTAAATCCAGAACCTCTATCCGATAATCAGGAACCTGCTCTAAAATCTGCTGATAGCCATCTTTATTTACTATCGCCCGCATCATTTCATGCTTTTGAATCAAATGCTGCCAAGCTTGCTCAAACTTTTCTAAGTCTAAGCCGACCATGTCCAACTCTCCGTAGACATGGGTGGACACGTTGCTAAGGTCAAAGCTATCGTCCCGACCGAGCAGATAGGCTTGCTGGATCTCTGTTAATGGGAATGGTTGATAACGTTCCGCTTCGTTAGTAATAATCTGCGGTAAAGCTTGACAACCTTCATTCGGAGAGAGGGAATCAGATGGACTTTCAACACCTAACCGCTGTAGAAATTCAACAATCTCCGCTTTTCGTTCAGTAATACGTTGCCGCATTGAATCGGTTAAGCCATCCCTTGGTGCATTACACCGTAGGCGGTCATCTTGAACATAAAGATGAATATCTTGATGCTTAAGATCAGCTAAAAACTCAATGATCGGCTGTGCTGTAGGCGGCATTGCGGACTTCATAATTCAACATCCTCCCGATCACTAGCTGCATTACCAATTGCTGTTGCTAAAGCAGGAGTATTGAGGTAAACGGTGTCTAGGTGCTCGGCAACGCTAGCTACCGTCAAGGTCTCAAATAAGATAGTCATAGGCAGATCAACTTGGAATGTCTGCCGAATCCGGGAAATGACCTGAATACCTACTAGGGAATCACCCCCTAACTCGAAGAAGTTATCATCAATCCCTACCCGCTCAATGCCCATAATGTTTTGCCATATCTCAACCAGCTTCTTCTCTGTTTGAGTGCTTGGTGCCCGGTAAACGGATTCTAGCGCAGGCCTTGAATACTTCTGACTTTCCTGACTTGAGTCAGATTGAGGCGATGGCACAAGATCTGAAGATTTCTTGGACAAGATTTGCCTACGCGCCCATTGATCGAGCCTTGGTTGTAAGTTTCTACTGGATACTACAGCCCGCTTGAGCCCAAACCTAGCCAAAACAGATTTAAAGATTTTTATATCTTCTGTTGGGGTAACCGTCATCTCAGAACTTACCGTGCCGCTGGAAGACTGGTTGGGAACTCGTCCATCCCAATTTACGCTGAACACTGGACAACGGGGTTGACGGTTTTGTTGAACAAAGTGGTCTAAAAACACATTGGCTGCTGAATATGCTGTAAGACCGACGCCACCAAACAGCGATGCCAGGGAAGAAACCAAGAAACAAAAATCTAGGGATTTATCTTGTAGAACGGCATCCAATACAAACAACCCCTGGACTTTACCACGAAATTGTTGCTGACACTCTATTTCAGTAGTCTCTGAGATAGAATGAAAGATCTCCAGGGGATCGGTAGCTACTGCATGAATCACTCCATTGAGTTTACCAAAACGGCTCTCAGCATCATTAATGACGGTGGTCATTGCCGCTAAGTCAGCCACATCTGCCTGGGCCACCAAAACCTCGGCCCCCATCTCTTCAAACTTTTGTAACTGCAAAATCTTACAAGATGTCGATCCCTGCTTGCCGTGATTTTCTAGCCATTCAGTCCATTGTGCTCGAGCTGGAAACTGAGACCGTCCCGTTAGTACCAGCTTAGCCTGGACAGTCTTAGCTAGGTATTCGGCAAGAACTAAGCCCAGGCTACCTAAGCCACCCGCAATCAAATAGACGCCCTTGGATACTAAAGGTAATGTCTGCTCTGAAGCGGGTTCTTCTAAAGGCAAGGGGATGCATGTTTCTATCCACCGATGACCGTGGCGATAAGCCACAATTGGATCAAGAATAGGACTATCTAGCTCAGTAATCAGATCTGAAATTAATGATTCACTGATCTCAGTATTAAGGGCAGATTCTGGTAAGTCAATGCTGCGACAATAGACATCGGCAAATTCTTGAGGAATTGTTTTAATTGGCCCCAAAACAGTTGTTTTTTCTGGAGAGATAACTTCAGTGCCAATCACCTCATGAAGACCGTGGGAAAGCACCGAGATTGAAAATGGTTTAGGAAGATCTCTGGTGGGAAGGGCCTGGGCCATAAATAACAAACTGTAAAACCCTAAATATTGGGCATGCTCAGTATTGGGCCAGTCAAGTGAGATAGGAGCTGTCAACTGCCACCCGTGTAACACTTTGGTAGGTATTAGTTGAGACTGTTTCAAATGTTGAAACAGGTGCTGGTAGTCTGCCTGAGAGCGAGGGTTGAGGGTAACGCAATGACTACCTTGGGTAGATTTAACTTGAAATGTTGCTCCTGGTTGGATAATTATGGCTTCATCGCCTCGCTTTTGTAGCTGAGATAAAATTTGGTCGCTAATACCAATATCATCTTTGAAGATTAACCAACGTTCAGAGGTTTCTTGGGAGACTGGACCCAGAGGAGGAATAAGATGCGAGCGCGACCAGGATGGACCATAGAACCAGTCAGATTCATGGGGTTTCTTATCCATCGCAGTATCTTCGGTTACAGATGCTGCTAACAAAGCTGTCTCAGGTCTACTAGCCACAGTGAACGCGGCCGGTTTAGACGTCACCTCTGTCAGTTCAGCCCTAGCCGCAATTACGTGCTGCCCCAAATCATCATTGGCCCCAGGCTGAGCGCTCACTTGAGTAAAACCATGGTTTATTAACAGCTCCTGCCACTGTTGGCTGCTTAAAAACGGATTGCCTCGACTGCGCTGAGTATCCTCTAGGGGATTCATCAGTAAGCCAGCGGTAATATCAAAGAACAACAGCGGCGTGGTGATTTCCCAGAGCAGTAAAATTCCCCCCGGTGCCAGCAGAGAATGCATGTAATCCAGGCTACGCTCAAGATTCCCAGCCACATGGAGCACGTTGGCCGCAATGATAACATCAAAGCTATGGGGTTCATACCCTTGGGCTTCAGGGTCTGTCTCAATATTCAACAGCTTATAATTAACAAATGGATAATCACTAAACTTATTTTTTGCCTGATTTAAAAACCATTGGCCAACATCCGTAAACACATATTGACTGCGTTCAGATGGCAATATAGGTAATAAATCGGTGGTGGCAAGGCCCTGTCCTCCACCTACTTCTAAAATTCTTAGCTGAGGGTTATCAGATAGTTGAGTAACAATCTGTTCTAAACTTGCCCGCATAATTGCGCTGTAGTAGGCAAATAGAGGCATTTCTGGATTGGATACCTTACCCTGCTGATAGACCAGGGAGTTAAAGATTTTAAGGGGATCTTTTTGTCCAGTAATGATTGCCGCTAGATTTTCTCCGCATCTTTGGGCTAATTCGGCCATCTGGGGAAATTTAACCCACCGGGTTTGGAACGTATCTAGGGCATCGTCCAAGCAGCTGTGCTCCTTGGGCATAAACTGACAATATTGCCCATCAACCTGATGAAGATGCCCCTGTTCAACCAGAACATCCAGCCAACGACAGAATAATTGCTGATAACGTGGATCAATTCGACCTGCGATGACCAGCTCATCAAACGAATAAGTCTTAGTAGTATCTTGCCAAAATCCTAAGGACTGAAATGCTAAATTCAGGTAAATAAGACATACCTGATCCATGGAGGGAAGACTCTCAACATAAGTCTCTCGATCAAATGTAGAGATGCCCTGCTCTGCTTGAGCCGCCATTGCATTCACCAGGGGCTGCCATAACTCCTCTGAGTCAGGAAAACTGAGAGTAGTGGCAGCGACATTTGATTTTGCTTCGTTATTTGTGGCGTCGGCTAACCAGTAACGCTTGCGTTCGAAGGGATAAGTGGGTAGCGATACCCGATAACGCTGTTGATAAGCATAAAAGCTAGACCAGTCAATCTCTACTCCAGAGAGCCAGAGTTTGCCTAATGTTTGCAATAAAAAGGCAAGGTCATTACGATTTTCCTGGGGATGGCGCACAGTAGTTAGTACCAATTGTCCCGCCTGCTTGTCAGGATGCTGTTTCGCCAGCTTACTTAATGTACGACCAGGACCTATTTCCAATAAAATCTGAGAAGGATCCTGGCAAAGATGTTGCAGATTCTCATTAAACTGCACTGTTTTTCTGACATGGTTTGTCCAGTACTGAGGATCCATAGCCTCAGCATCCGTAATCCAGGTGCCCGTTGAATTTGACAGATAGGGAATTTGAGGGGCATGCCAGGTAATCGCTTGCAGACGCTCTAAGAACGGTTCAATCATCCCATCCATCATGGGTGAATGGAACCCGTGGGATGTATGCAACCGACGACTCTGAATTCCTTGAGTTTCTAACGTTTGTGCGAGAGTATCAATTGCTTCGGTAGTACCTGAAATGACACAGGTGTTGACACCGTTTACAACTGCAACGACAAGACTCTCATCAGCCATAAAGTCTGCAGCAGCTTCCGCACTTAACGGTACAGATAACATACTACCCTTAGGCTGCTGCTGCATTAGCTGCCCTCTCGCTACCACCAGCGCCAAGGCTTCTTCAAGGGTAAAGACCTGGGCTAGGGTGGCGGCAACATATTCACCAATGCTGTGACCTACCATAGCCCTGGGCTGAACTCCCCAGGTCATCCACAGTTGAGCCAGGGCATATTCAACAACAAATAGCGCAACTTGCGCTATGGCTGTCTGCTGTAGCTGAGTCTTAGCGGTTTCTCGATAGTCAGGTTCAGGATAGAGGATAGAGCGTATATCTACATCTAAACTAGGCTGTAGAAGGGTGGCACAGTGATCAATGACTTCTTTGAAGCGCAGTTCGGACTCATAAACATCCCGAGTCATATCAATATACTGGGAACCTTGACCGGAAAACATAAAGACCACGCCGGGAGACTGGGATGCCTTGACCTCAGTGAGTACCGGGGACACTGTAAAATCTCTCAAAGCTGTAACAGCGTCATCAACGGTCTGACAGGTTAGCCAACGACGATGCTTAAAATCCTGACGCCCCACCTGTAGGGTATAGGCCACATCCGCCAGATTGACTGGAGGGGTTGCTTCAAGGCCATTCGCCAAATAATCAGCCAAGTTACGAGTTGCTTGGTCAAGCGCTGTCGCAGTTCTCGCCGATAAAGCTATTGTCTGATAAGGACGCTCAATGGGATTTTTAGTACCGTTGCTATCGCCAATCCAATCGGGAGCTTCTTCGATAACCAGATGCACATTAGTTCCACCCACACCCAGAGAACTTACTCCTGCCCGTCGAGGTGTACCATTTCTGAGCCACGGTGTGTGCCGATTGTTGACATAAAAGGGACTATTCTCAAAATCAATTTTCGGATTGGTCTCCTGGCAGTGGAGACTGGGAGGGATATGCTGATTTTCTAGCGCTAACACCGTCTTTATTAGGCTCGGCATACCTGCCGCTACGCCTAAGTGGCCAATATTACTCTTAACAGAACCGATGGCACAATATCTTTTTTTCTGAGTACTGGCTCGAAAAACATCGTTTAGGGATTGAATTTCATTCGGGTCGCCAAGGTTTGTTCCCGTACCATGAGCCTCAACATAAGTAATTGTCTCAGGACTTATTTCTGCAATTTCCAGTGCGTCTGCTACAACCGCCGCCTGGCCATCTATGCTAGGAGCAGTGTAGCCAACTTTAACGGCACCATCATTGTTGATGGCTGAGCCTCTGATCACGGCCCGAATAGCATCTCCATCAGCTAAGGCATCTTCCAGTCGCTTAAGAACAACAATACCTAAACCACTGCCTGCTACTGTTCCTTGGGAATCCGCGCCGAATGCTTTGCAGTGTCCATCTGGAGATAAAATACCACCTTCCTCATACAAGTAACCTCTTTTTTGAGGCAAAATTAAATTCACAGCCCCTGCCAGTGCCATGTCGCATTCACCATTGAGGAGACTCTGGTTTGCTACATGAACGGCTACTAACGATGTGGAACAGGCAGTTTGCACCATCAAGCTAGGACCCTTGAGATTCAGACGATAGGAAATTTGGGTAGCTAAATAGTTCAGATCATTTCCTAGATAGGTTTCAAATTCACTCCGACATAATGGAATAATCGCACTGCGGTTTACCGCTTCCAAATAATGACTGACGTTACTGCCGGTAAAAACGCCCACAGAACCCAAACTATTGTTGCCAGCATAACCCGAGTCTTCCAGAGCTTCCCATGCACATTCCAGCATCAGACGAACTTCTGGACATTTTACCTCCGCTTGTTTAGGATTGAAGCTAAAATATGAGGCGTCAAACTGTTCTATTCCCTCTAATAGAGGTTCAGCACCAACATAGTTAGGATGGTCTAAGACATATGGATTAAAGTGTAATTCAGCCGACTCTTGTCTATCAAAAAAAGTAATAGATTCAACCCCATCTACCAAGTTCTGCCAAAACTGTTCAAGACTATTTGCTCCCGGAAAACGACCAGCCATACCAATAATTGCGATCGCGCTGGCGGTATTCAGCTGAAGTGAATCGAACTCGCTAGATTTGGTATGCATGTCTGCCATAATCACCCTCTGATAATTGATAATGCTCTAAAATGCCTTGCCTTGAGATATTGACGTTTATTCGCAGTAAGAATAATTAATCCTAAAATTTGCGCTGCGCTTTTTGCCGATTTTGCTGCATTTGTTTGCGGCGCTTTGCCCTCGTAAGGCTTTGATAACCTGCACTTTCTTTTTCACTACCCCGTTGAGAACTTTCGTGAAAATAGTTAGATAAAGCCTGAATGGTGGGATATCGAAACATTTCAACAAGAGGAATATCCTTCTGAAGAACTTCTCGTATTTTGATATGGGTTTGCACCAGATGTACTGAATTTCCTCCCAAGTCAAAAAAGTTGTCATAAATGCCAACCTGGGGAATCTTTAAAATACCTTGAATAATATCGCTTAGCTGCTTCTCAATTTCATCGGTGGGAGCAACATAGGTCTGTTCCGAGGAAGACTGAGCCAGCTCGGGCTTAGGTAATCTGCGCCGATCAATTTTGCCATTGGCCGTCAGCGGTAAACTGTTTAAGAAAAGAATGGCCGATGGTAACATATATCCCGGCAATTTTTCTGCCAGAAACTGCCGTAATCCCTGAGTTAACTGAGATTCTGATTCTTCTGGCTCAACTGTGACAACATAGGCAACCAGACGCTTAACCCCCAGCTGTTCCTCTTCCACTGCTGTAACCACTGCAGCCTCAACAGCTGAATGCTGCACTAGAGTTGCTTCGATTTCCCCTAGCTCAATACGATGACCATTAATCTTGACCTGGAAATCTTCTCTGCCTAAAAACTCAATGGTTCCATCTGGTAAATAGCGACCCGTATCACCAGTACGATAAAGACGTTCTCCGGTTTGGGGGTGATGAATAAAACTGGCTGCTGTTTTGCTCTCATTACGCCAATATCCCATCGCTAATCCAATACCGCCAATATAAAGGTTTCCCGGTACAAAGAAGGGACATGTTTCTAAGGCATGGTCGAGCACATACAGACGTTGATTAGCCATGGGACGTCCATAGGGAATGCTCTTCCACTGAGGATTGACCTGATCAATGGGATAAAGGATAGACCAAATAGAAGCTTCGGTCGCACCTCCCAGGCTGATAACCTGTGCTGCCGTAAAGGATGTTCTAATCTGGTCTGGTAATCCTAAAGGCAGCCAGTCTCCACTCAGCAGAGCCAATCGTAAGGCTGAAAGAATAGGCGCTGAAGTGGCAGCAGCATACTCAATCAACATCTGCATCAAGGCAGGTACTGAATTCCAAATGGTAATCTGATGCTGGACTATCAAATCCAGCCAATGTGCAGGATCTCGGTTCGCTTCAGGCTTAGGCAATACTATTGTGCCACCAGCGGCCAATGTGCCAAAAATGTCATAAACAGATAGGTCAAAACTCAGGGAAGATAGGGCTAATATCCGATCTTCCTCATCCACCCCAAATCGCTGATTAATATCCAAAATTGTATTAACTACCCCGCGGTGGTCAATCACTACCCCCTTGGGCAAGCCTGTAGAACCGGAAGTGTAAATTACATAGGCAATATCTTCAGGTGTTTGGACAAATTTCAACGATTCTTCCGGACATTGACCATCTAAAGTCTCGACGCAGAGCCGAGTGACCTTTGTTGGCCATTCTAAAGCGCTATTCCACTTGGTCTGAGTCAATACTAAATCAACATCGCCCTGCTCTAGCAGGTGCCAGCGACGGTCTTGGGGTAAGTTGGGATTAATCGGCACATAGGCTGCTCCAGAAGCCAAAATCCCCAGTACTGCAACAACCTGTTCCCAGCCTTTTTCCATCACCACTGCGACTAGCTGATTTGGTTTTGCTCCCAGTTTGCGGAGCCGCTGTCCGAGTTGCTGAGCCCGATCGCTGAGTTCCTGATAGGTTAGGGTGCGATCATTGGCAATCACCGCAGTTTGATCAGGTTGACGCATTGCCTGTTCGAAGAACAATTGATGCAGTAATGTTTCTTCATCCAAGCAGACCTCTGTTTGATTAATTACAGCGATACGATCAACCTGGGTTTGGGGCAATAATTTTGGCGTTGTTGCTTGCCAAATATCCTCCTCCGTTGCTAGCCTTTCTAAAAGACTGCCATAGGCGGCAAACATATCATCCAAAATGCCGTTAGGGAATAAGTCTTCAACACAGTCCCAACTAAGGATTAATTCGCCAGATGGATTAAAATATACTTGATGATCCAGATAAACCTGGGGAGTTTGGGTAATCATGTAGGTCATTTTTCCCAGGTCCCTGAGCATGTCTCGGTTGTAGGTATCTACATAGGTATCATCACCATCCTCGTTATTAGAGTCAACAGCGGACTGTTCTCGGCTTAAACTTTCATTAGTAAGGGTACTGGTAAAAACAACTGGTGTTATGGCTTCAACAGCGGAACGATTATCTAACTTGGCCAGCTCTCGTAAAACTTTGATGCCACTGTAGTGACTGTGGTCCATATCATCCCAGAACTGTTCCTGAATCTGCTTCGCTCGAGACTCAAACGATGTCGAGGATGCATTATCCACTGCCAACAGAGTTACTGATGTAAAATCCCCCACTATCTTATCGACATCGGGATGTAAGGGTAAGCGATTATAAAGAGTCAAATTAAGAGTAAACTCGGGACTTTTACTCCATTTTGTTAATACTTCTGCAAAGGCTGCCAACAAAATGCCAGATGGCGTTAGGTTAGCCTGATGCGCCCTTTGCTTTAAGCGTGTCCAGGAGGATGCACTCAGATACTTCTTTCGTCGTACAAATTGAGGCGAAACAATAGAGGAAAGACTCTTCTGTAGTGGCAGATCAGGGGCAGGAGGTATTGCCGTCAGGCGTTTTTGCCAATATTTTTTTGAGCGCTCAAACAGAGGGAACTTATGAAACTCTTGCTCAGCTAGCACATAATCTCTAAATGAAACCTCCAGTGACGGTGGCAACTGATGAGGATTTTGAATAAAATCTGCTAGCTCAGTTAGCAGCAACTCACAGCTCCAAGCATCAGCAATTAGAACATCAAAACTAAAACAAAGCTTGGCCTGATCATCGTTCAAACAAATTACCTGTAGTTCGAACAGGGGCCATTGTTCTAAATCAAACATTTGGTGAGATAATTCATCTCGGATCTTTCCCGACTCTAAGGCAACAACTTCATCAGTCTGATCTCTGAGATCAATCACCGTAATCTCATAGGGAGGCACGTCCGATAAAATTTGCTGCTGACCATCCTGACGTATAATCATACGTAACATGTCATGGCGCTGAATCAGCTGTTGCCAAGCCTGATTAAACTGAATTGGAGTAATCCCATAGGTCTCAATCTCAAAATATCCGTGGGTTGAAATATTACCCAACTCCAATCCACCCTGGCGACCTACCCAATAGGCTTGCTGAATATCCGTCAAAGGGAAAGGCTGATAGCGCTCTTCTACAGAAGGCACAATTACAGGATATTTCTGCTGTTTAGACACACTGTCTTTCCCCTGAAGGCGTTTTGCCAAGAGCTTTTGCTTCGCTAGGGAAAGTTGAGATTTTTTAAGTGCGGTCTGTTCTCTTAAAGACATCTAGAATACCAAAATAGTAGAACAGCTATGGGAAAAGAACTCGCCAACTAACTATCTGCTTTTACAGTGAGTTTGCTATCGATCAATCCAGCCATTGCATTGACGGTTTTAAAGTTTTCAAAATCCAGCTCCTCATCTCTAATAGTCAGCTGAAACTCCTTTTCAATAAAGAGCACTAATTGCATAGCAAACATGGAGTTAATAAAACCAGTGGCAAAAATATCTTCATCATCCTTTAGCTGATGATCTTCAAAATGCTCTGAGAGAAATGTATAGATTTTTTCTTTGATTTCCTTCATTTTCTTGACTCTACGTGATTAGATATCTTCAGCAAAAACAACTTTACCAATGAGAACAATGTTCCTATTAGAAGTCTGTGAAATGCGCCCTAGCTGGCCACCTTCTGTCCTTGAACATAGTTATAGAAACCCTGGCCATTTTTACAACCATGCAGCCCCGCATCTACCATCTTTTTCAGTAGGGGACAGGGACGATACTTATCATCATTGAAGTTTTCATATAAGACATCAATCGAATAAAGAATGGTGTCTAAGCCAATCAGATCTGCCGTTTCTAGGGGTCCCATTTTATGGCCGAAGCAGCCCTTAAATAGCCGATCAATATCTGTGGCTGTGGCAACCTGGTCCTGAAGAATAAAAATGGCCTCATTTATAGTCAACATCATAACTCGGTTAGTAACAAATCCCGAGGAGTCGTTGACAACAATTGAATCTTTACCCATTTGTTGTAGCAACAACTGAGCACTTTTAATCGTATCCTCAGTAGTATGATAGCCTCGAATGACTTCTACCATCGGCTTAATGGGGACAGGGTTCATAAAGTGCATACCAATTACTCGATCTGGTCTCTGGGTAACTGAACCAAAGCGAGTAATTGGTATGGCCGATGTATTGGCAGCAAAAATAGTTTCAGCAGGACAAATAGTGTCCATTTTCTGATAGATAGATTTCTTGAGATCCCATTTCTCAGTGGCATTTTCCACTACAAACTCAATGTCCTTCAGCTTCTGATAATCCGTAGAAAACTGAATCTTTTTGAGGACATTGGTTGCGCTCAAACTAGGAGCAGCTCCTGAGAAAAAATGTTGCATCCGCAGATTTTTACGGATTTCAGTTTCAGCTCTTTCCAAAATCCGATCAGAAATATCTAACAATGTCACCTGATGACCTGTCTGAGCTAAAGTTTGTGCAAGGCCAATGCCCATTGTACCTGCACCGATAACACCTACTGATTGAATTTCCATAATCGTTATTCCAGAACTAAGCAACTACGAAGTATTCAGGGAATGATTTAAGCGATAACTGAACAACCGACTAAGTCATAGTATGAATCAGCCTGGATATGCTCAACCTAACAGGACCTCAACGTCTTGTTCATCTAAGGTTTCCAACTCTTCAATTAAGATATTTTCAATCACTAGAGCCAACTCACCCACAGTGGGATACTCAAAAAGACTACGCACCGGTAATTCAACCTGGAAGCGATCTCTCAACTCGTTAATTAGAATGCTCCCAGTTAAAGAATCTCCCCCCAAGGCAAAAAAGTTATCGTGAATACCGATGGGCTCGATACCTAAAAACTTTTGCCACAGTTCGGTCATCATCTGTTCGGCTTCACTGGTAGCCTCAACATAAGCATTACGAAGGTTAGGACGTGGATAACTTTTTTGCTTGCCATCAGCTGAATTGGAAGCATCTGTCACCAATGTGCCACTTTCTAGACGTTGAGCTGAGCGATGTTGCTTAATAGCAACTTGTAAATCTTTAGAAGAAATTACAATTTGAGGGAAAGTCTGCTGAAGTATACGGCCAAAGGCTTCAGCACCTTCTCCTGGGGCAATATTGGCTTTCTGATTGAGTTCATAAAACTCCCGTAGATCCTCAGATATAAAGGATTGGAGAGACATTTGCCAAGTGTCCCAGTCGATAGATATGGTCAACTGGTCGGATCGATTAAATGCATTTGCATAGGTATCTAAGAAATGACTGGCTGCCACATAATCAGCCGTATATCCTCCTGATAAAGAACTCAACGAAGAAAACAGAATAAGAAAATCTAAATTTATGGAGCGGAAGACCTGTTCCAATACAAAAGTGCCTTCGACTTTGGCCGCAAAGACTGATTTCACACTATCCGGAGTTCTAGTAAGAATGGTGCCAGGCACTGGAATACCTGCGGCATGAATTACTCCCTGAATATCTCCCCACTGATGTTTAACCTGTTCAACTAGCTCTTGCATTGATGTCAGCTGGCTGACGTCTCCCTGGACAATCATAATGTCACCCCCCAAGCGCTGAATTTCCATCAGCTGGCGGATTTTTTCACTAGTAGAATCCTGGTCATCATGCTCATTTAGCCACGATTGCCATTGTTCCGGTTGGGGAAAATTCGACCGACCGCAAAGTACCAATCTAGCTCGTATAGTACTTGCCAGGTGGTGAGCAATCGTTAGCCCTATGCGCCCTAAACCACCGGTAATCAGATAGATTCCCTGGTCTCGTAACGCTGGAGAAATACTGGCATGCTTAGGTAGCTGCACAGAGTTAAAGGTTTGAACCCAACGATGTTGCCCTCGATAGGCAACGGTTTCATCAGTTATGGAGTGATAGAGTTCTGTGATTAACTTATCAACTAACCCTGATTGTGCCTGTTGAGATTGAGACAACACCACATCAATACTGCGATAAGAATGTTGAGGATATTCTACGGGCATTACCCTACAAGGACCCAGAGCTAATGCCTTTCTTGGCTCTAGTTCTTCCGTTCCTGTTACCTCGTGTAGATTTTGTGTGAGTACACTAATTTCGATCGGGGTTTCAATATTACGCTTTCCCAGGGCCTGGAACAAAAACAGCAGGCTGTAGAATCCATAGTCATCAGCATCAAAGTCATCTGATAAAGCATTCAAGCTCCAGCCGTGAACAAGTTTTCCTCCTAAGAGATTTAGCTCCAAGAGATCATCAACCAGGGCTTCGTAGTCACTCTGTTGTCGAGGATTAACAGTGTATAGAATGCGATCGCACTGGTCTGTCTTCAAGGATGTCTTTGAAAATGCCGCTCCAGGTTTGACCATCGCTATTCGATGGCCATCCTGTTCCAGTCGCTTAACAAGCTGCTCTCCTAGTTCCTTATCATCATCAGCGAAGACTAACCAGCAATCGCGGTCAATATCCTTTGTTACCGAAGCTAGAGGCAATCGGGTCCAAACAGGAATAGAAAACCAGTCGGTGATGTCTGGCTTTTTCTCAGGAGAAAACTGAGCTGTAGCTATGTCGTCTTGGATAACAACCTCTTCATGTTGAGGAATTGTAAAGGCTAATGGATTTCCTGATAGCCCTTGATTATCCGCCTCAGCTATTAGCACATGTTCTCCATAGGAAGAAAACTCTGAGAAACTTTCAACTCTTGTAAATCCAGATTCTAACAAAAGAGATTTCCATTGTTGATGAGAAAGGAAAGGGTTGCCCATATTACGTTCCCCCTTCGGATCGGCAATGGGCTGCATCAAGACTCCGTCCACAATGTCAGCTTCTAGCTTTGCTTCTGTTACTTCCCACAGTAGGAGTAACCCACCAGGAGCTAACAATGAGCGAGCATACTCTATCGTAGTTTCAATATCGCGTGCGACGTGAAGAACATTAATCGCAATGACTAAATCAAAACTATGTGATGGGTATCCCTGCTCCTGGGGAGAAATCTCAACGTCCAGCACTCCATAATTAACTAAGGTAT